>NZ_JBSHNS010000051.1:0-8766 GCF_053601635.1 Pontimicrobium sp. MEBiC01747 | reverse complement strand
AAATAAGGTTAATATTTTTAGAGAATTTATGGGAGTTTCTAATTATCGAGTAAGCGTCGTCACAGTTATGAGCAATATTTACATCAAAACTAATGTCTTTATTTTGGTCGTTTATTGAATGTAGAACATTTTTATAAACTTCAGTAATCATAGGGTGGTCATCTACTATTAATACCGAATATTTTTGATTTTTCATTTTTTACTAAAGAAAATTTCTTTTTTTACATGTATATTATCTCATATAAAAAGAATTGATTTAGTAGGGTTTCAATTTATTTAATAAGAATTATTTTTTAAATTACTAATAATAGACTACACAAGTAGCATTAAAGTAAATACGATTAAAACATACCTATTGGATCATATAAGTTTCATATTCATTGTTTATAATTATATTAATAACGATTTCTGCATATGCAGAATTTTAGATTAAAGGTAAAGAGCAAATATAAAATTTCAAAGGTCATTTACTTAAAAAAGATAATGTTTTGTAAATAAAAAGTTGAAAGCCCTATAAATACTACAATTCCATAATATATGTAATTTACAAAAAAGAAATAACTAGTTAAAATTTTATAAAAAATAGTATAGAGTCTTGATTATTAGAGAAGATACCACTAATTACTAATAACCCAAGCTAGTTTCATTAAATAAATAGTAGCATTTTAGAAACTTTTTTCCTACATTAGAACTTTAATATGCTATTATTAACCAAAATATTAATCATTAATTTAAGAAAAATGAAAAGTACTCATAGTATCTTCTTGAGCTTATTTTAATGTGTTAGTATTTTTAAAAATCCCCAATTAAATTATGTCAGGAATTAAAACATCAAAAGAAGGAAGAGCATTAGATCAAGCGTTTAATGGAAGACACGCAGCAATAAGTAAACTTATTGGTAAAGATGACAATCGTTCTTCATGGTGGTCTATTGAAGATTTAGAAAATTATATAGCTCATGCAAAAGCGCAGGCTAAAGAATTAGGTTATACTTTAAGCGGTATTCGCGCTTATGAAGGCGCAGAGAGCGATGAAGGTTATACCACTATTTTTCTATCTCCAACAGGGAGATCTAATAGAGAACGATCCAGTGGTAAAGGAGATATTCCAGGTGGAGATATTTTAAATGCAGGAGGAGCTGGTCATCCACCAAGTGCTAACTATCCTCAATAAACCTGTGGAAGAATTTTTAAGAGACTATTCTTTACTTCTAATAAGAAGTGTTGAAGTTATAGCAGCTGTAACTGGTTTATTACTTTATAAAAAGTATAAGCATACAGCTGCTAGGTTTTTTATATATTTTTTAGTTTATCTGACATTTTGTGATGGTTTTGGTATGTATGCAGACTATACAAAAGGAGATGGTTTTTTAAATTTTTTAGAGGGTACTAAATTTGAAACAAATCATTGTTGGTATAATATAACTTGGTATATTGGAGCTATTGTTTTTTTTGTATTTTATTATAAGAAGGTATTACTATTAAAACGAGATAAAAATATCGTTAAATACAGTGGTTATATATTTTTTATAACTTCAGTGTTTTATATGTTATTAAACTTTTCTGAGTTTTTTAAACGCTTTTTTCCATTCGTAAACGTTTTGGGGACGTTAGTTATTATAATTTGTACTGTATTATACTATATTCAAATACTAAGGAGTGAAAAGATTCTTACTTTCTATAAGTCTTTAAACTTTTATATTAGTACAGCTATATTTGTTTGGTGGTTAGTTATTACTCCTTTAGTTTTTTATGATATATACTTTGGTAAAAGAGATGAGAGTTATGTTACACTTAGATCAGCAATTTATTTAATTACAAATGTATTCATGTATTCTATGTTTACTTATGGTTTAATTTTTTCAGAATCAGATAATGAATAATCTACTTATAATTTTACAAAATACCGAAGTTCGAGTATCAACTCCTTCAGAACGATATATGTTAGTCTATATGCTTGGAGTACTCATTATTCTATGTACACTAATCATCCTATTTTTTATAGTTTTCCAAAAAAGAAAAAACAAACTTATTTTGGACAAAATTGCACAACAGCAAGCTTTTGAAGAAGAACTATCGAAAACCCAATTAGAAATACAGGAGCAAACACTTAAAAATATAGGGCAGGAATTACATGATAATGTAGGGCAAATTTTATCTGTTGCAAATATGAATTTAAGCATACTAAGTATGCAAATTTCTGATGATATTAAAGAGTCTTTTGTAGAAACTAAAAATGCTGTAAAAGAAAGCCTAAGTGAATTAAGAGCACTTTCTAAATCATTAAATAGCGATGTAATAGTAAATAAAGGACTGCAACAATCTATAGAGCATGAGGCAAGACGTTTAAATAAGCTAAACTTACTTAAAACAACATTAGATATTAAAGGTAATCCAGAAAATTATAAAGACAGTAAAAACAGTATTATTTTATTTAGAATCATTCAAGAATTTATTTCTAATACTGTAAAATACTCTAAAGCTACTTTATTAGAAATAGTATTAGATTATAAAGCAGATAAGTTAAAAATTATAGTTTCAGATAATGGAAAAGGTTTTAATGTTAGTGAAGTAGAAAAAGGCTCAGGTTTGCTAAACATGAGAAATAGAGCGACATTAATAAATGCGAGTTATAGTTTAAAGTCTAACCTTGGAGAAGGTGTAATTTTAGAGCTGAGTTATAACTATAACTAACCTTTTAAGAAAGCCACTTAAATAGTGTTTTTATAACCTTTAGTTTGCCTTTGTACGGTGCATATCTAAAAGGCAGGTCTAACCAATTGGCTTTTGTAACCACGCCTTTTTTATGAGAAAAAGTATCAAATGATAATTTACCATGATAAGCACCAATACCACTATTTCCAACACCTCCAAAAGGTAACTTGTGGTTTACAAAATGAACAACAGTATCATTTATGGCTCCACCACCAAATGAAAATCTATTTATAAGTGCCTTTGCTTTACGTTTATTGTTACTAAAAACGTATAGTGATAAAGGTTTATGGTAATTAAAAATAATAGAATCTATTGTAGAAATATCTTCATAACTGATGACAGGTAATATTGGACCAAAAATTTCATCTTTCATAACCTCACTATCTAATTTAGGCTCATCTATTATAGTTGGCGCAATATATAGAGAATCTATATCCGTTTGGCCGCCAATAACACAAGTTTCTTCATAAAGCATTTGCTCTAAACGCTTAAAATTCTTTTCATTTATTATGCGGGCAAAATCATTAGACTCTTTTGGGGTTTTAGAGTATGCTAATTCAATTTCTTTTTCTAATGCTTTATAAAATTGTGCTTTTACAGACTTATGAATTAAAATATAATCTGGAGCAATACAAGTTTGCCCAGCATTTATAAATTTTCCCCATACAATACGTTTGGCACTTAATTTTATATTTGCAGTTTCATCTATAATACAGGGATTTTTACCTCCTAACTCTAATGTTATTGGTGTTAAATGCTCTGCTGCGGCCTTTGCTACTATTTTACCAACAAAAACACTTCCTGTAAAAAAAATATAATCCCAACGTTGTGCTAATAACTCTGTAGATATAGTTACACCTCCTTTAACAACGCTAACATGATTAGGCTTAAAAACTGTAGTTATTATATTCTCTACAACATTAGAAGTGTTGGGAGTTAATTCACTAGGTTTTAAAATAACAGTATTACCAGCAGCTACGGCCGCAATTAAAGGCGCTAAAGCTAATTGATAAGGATAATTCCATGGTGCTATAATAAGCGTATTACCATAAGGCTCGGAGTATATTTTATCAGAAGAAGGAAAATTTAAAAGAGAAGGCATTACACGTTTAGGTTTTGCCCATTTTGTAAGTTTCTTTATTGTTAAATCTAATTCAGAAATTACCATAGCGATTTCTGTAGCATAAGATTCAAAAACAGGTTTTTTAAAATCTTTATATAGTGCTGAGTTTATTTCATCTTCACGTTTAATAAGCTCTATTTTTAAGCGTTTAAGAATCGCTTTTCTAAAACTAATAGATTTGGTCTCACCAGTTTTAAAATAGTCTTTTTGAGATTTTAATAATTCAGGTATCATAAAATAGTTTAAGCTATAAAGTTATAAAAGTTTTCAATAAAGAAACTAATACGCTTTACTGTATTAATAACAAGCGTTCCAAAGTGCATCTTTAGGAAGCGGAGCAGTTATATTTAATTCTTTTTTTGAAACAGGATGAATAAAACGTATCTGCCTAGCATGTAAATGAATGCTGGCATCTTTATTACTACGATCAAATCCATATTTAAGATCTCCTTTTATAGGGCTTCCAATACTTGATAATTGACAACGTATTTGATGATGCCTACCTGTTTCTAAATTAATTTCTAGTAGTGAATAGTTCTCAAGCGATTTTAATACTTTATAATGTAAAATCGCTTTTTTACTGTCTTTAACCTCTTTGCTATAAGGAGTAGATTTGTTGTTTTTTGGATTCTTTTTAAGCCAGTGTATTAGCGTGTCTCCGTGTTTTTTAGGCTTATTTTTAACTAAAGCCCAATAGGTCTTAGAAATATCTTTAGAAACAAACAACTTATTTAAGCGTGGTAGAGCCTTACTTGTTTTAGCAAAAATAACTAAACCAGTGGTAGGTCTGTCTAGCCTATGCACAGTACCTAAATAAACATTACCTGGCTTATTATATTTTTCTGCAATATATTCCTTAACAATATCGCTAAGAGGTTTATCTCCTGTTTTATCTCCTTGTACAATATCTCCAGCACGTTTATTAACTACTATAATGTGGTTATCTTCATAGATAACTTGTAGATTAGATTTGTTAGATATTATTTTAGACATTATTTGTAAAACTCCTAGCAATTAATATTGCTCCTTTTCACTAGGGAAGCTGCCATTTTTAACATCTTCTGCATACTGGCTAAAAGCATTAGTCATATCTTCATATAAATTCATATAGCGACGTAAAAAACGAGGGTTAAATTCATGCGTCATGCCTATCATGTCATGTGTTACTAGTACTTGCCCATCTACACCAGACCCAGCTCCAATACCAATAACAGGGATAGAAACACTAGCTGCCACTTCTTGCGCTAATTTTGCAGGAATTTTTTCTAAAACAATAGCAAAACAACCTGCTTTCTCTAGCATTAAAGCATCTTCCTTTAATTTAATAGCTTCTTGCTCTTCTTTGGCGCGAACTGTATAAGTTCCGAATTTATATATAGATTGAGGGGTTAAACCCAAATGTCCCATAACAGGTATTCCTGCATGTAGAATACGTTTTATAGAATCTTTAACTTCTTTACCACCTTCCATTTTTACAGCATGTCCACCAGACTCTTTCATTATTCTAATAGCAGAGCGCAATGCTTCTTTTGGATCACTTTGGTAACTACCAAAAGGTAAATCTACCACAACAAGAGCACGTTCTATAGCTCTAACTACCGAAGATGCATGATAAATCATTTGATCTAAGGTAATAGGTAATGTTGTTTCATGTCCGGCCATTACATTACTTGCCGAATCCCCAACAAGAATAACATCTATTCCTGCACCATCAACAATTTTAGCCATTGTATAATCGTATGCAGTTAGCATAGAAATTTTTTCACCATTGGCTTTCATATCTACTAAAGATTTAACAGTGACTCTTTTGTATTGTTTTTTTGCTACAGACATTTATAATAATTTAATATAGATTGTAAAAATACTAAATTAAGTAGATACTGTTAAACTTTTCTTTAATACTAAAGTACTTTTCTATATATATTTTACATTCGTAAAAAATCAATAATTATGGTCCGTATAATTACAATTATTGTAGTATTAATTACTAATATTATAACAGCTCAAGTACAAGTAGACGAAAAAGTTGCAGTTAAACAAACAATAGAAACTTTTTTTGAAGGATTCCATAAAGGCGACACTACCTTAATGAAGTCTGTAATGATGGGGAAGTTTACAACACAAACAGCATATAAAAACAAAGCAGGTAAAGACATGCTTGTTACAGATAATTCTACTAAATTAATTGAAACTATTGGTAAAAGACCAGCAGACCAAAAATGGGATGAACGCTTATTAGATTTTAAAATAAGGGTAGATGGTAATATGGCAAATGCTTGGACACCATACGAATTTTGGTTTAATGGAAATTTTTTGCATTGTGGAGTAAATTCTTTTCAACTATTTAAAGATAATGGAACTTGGAAAATTATTTATTTAATAGATACTAGACGTAAAAAAGGTTGTAAAGAATAATTATAGAAATATTTTAATATACAAAAAAACAGAAGTTAGTAACTTCTGTTTTTTTATTATTTCTATTTTAATCTGTATCGATTATTTAGGACTAGAGATATTTCTTAATAGAATTAGCAATCTGCCATATTTACACGAATGGCTAACCCTCCTTCACTAGTTTCTTTATATTTCGTGTTCATATCTTTTGCAGTTTCCCACATGGTATCAACAACTTTATCTAAAGGTACTTTAGCATTACTAGGGTCTGTTTCTAAAGCTAATTCAGCGGCATTAATTGCTTTTATAGCTCCCATAGAATTTCTTTCAATACAAGGTATTTGTACTAAACCACCTATAGGGTCGCAGGTAAGCCCTAAGTGATGTTCCATTGCTATTTCTGAAGCAATTAAAACTTGTTCTGGAGTACCACCTAACAACTCACATAAAGCTCCAGCTGCCATTGCAGAAGATACACCTATTTCTGCTTGACAACCTCCCATAGCGGCACTAATAGTAGCTCCTTTTTTAAAGATGCTTCCTATTTCGCCAGCAACTAATAAAAATTGCTTTATGTGTTTAAAATCGGCATCATGATTTTCTATAACCATATAATACATTAAAACTGCAGGAATTACACCAGCACTTCCATTTGTTGGGGCTGTAACAACACGACCTAAAGCAGCATTTACTTCATTAACACTAAGAGCAAAACAACTAACCCATTTTAATATTTGACGAAACTTAACTTCACTTTGTCTTATGCTTTGTAGCCAATCTTGAGAGGTTATATAAGGTACCTCTACATTTAACTTTTTATGCATATCAAAAGCACGACGACGAACATTTAACCCGCCAGGTAAAGTCCCCTCGGTATGGCATCCAGTAAACATGCAATCTAGCATGGTTTTCCATATTCTTTCTAGCTCATAATCAATAGTAGTATTATCGCGTAGTGAACGTTCGTTTTCTAAAACAATTTCAGAAACCGATTTGTTTTCAGCTTTACAATAGTTTATTAATTCTGAAGCTTTGTCTATTGGAAAAGGAAATTCACTTTTTAATTCTTTATTCTCTTCATGTACCGTACGTTCTTCTTTTACAACAAAACCACCTCCTATAGAGTAAAATGTAGATTGATGAACCTCAGATTCATCATAAGCCGTAAAAGTCATACCATTGGCATGAAAAGGAAGGAAGTTTTTATTAAATACAATATCATTATTAATGTCAAAAGGAATAATCATTTCATTATTTAATACTAGCTTTCCTGTATTTTGAATAGAAGCGATAATAATATCAATAGTTTCTGTAGGTATAACTTCGGGATCACTACCACTTAAACCTAGCATTACAGCCAAATCTGTAGCATGCCCTTTTCCGGTTAGAGATAATGATCCGTATAAATCTATTTTAACACGTTTAACATCTTTAAATTTATTATCTTCTTTCAATTCATAAAGCCAGCGTTCTGCTGCTCTCCATGGTCCTAAAGTGTGTGAGCTAGAAGGGCCAACTCCAATTTTTAGCATATCGAAAACCGAAATACACTCCATATTTACTTAATTAATTAGAAAAACAAATATATAGTATTGTGTTTTATAAGTTTAATAGAATTTCAAGTAATTTTTTGTTTTTAAAACCTAGTTATAACTTTCTTAAATTTATATAAATACGGGCCGAAGTGTGCTACCTTTTAGGGATAAAACGCTGCTTTTTTGGTATATAAACTAAGGCTTTGTAGTATTATCTATAAGTAATTATAATTTTGAAATAATTATATTGCAAAAAGTCATTTTTTGTTATAATGTTGAAAAAAATATTTTTTTTAAGCTTAATATTCAATTGTTTATTGTGTTTCTCGCAAACAAACGAGTTCAAAACTAAATTTTTGAACGCAACATTAAAGCAAAAAATTGAATTATACGATTCAATTTCAGATTCCTTAAAAAAGACTTATTCTTCCTTTTTTAAAAAAGAATTAAAAGCATTAAACAATTCTAAAATTACTAATTCAGACAAGGCAAAAATAGCTATAATACTAGCAGATATAGATAGAAACCAAGGAAAATATATAGAGAGTGTAAATACCTTACGAACGCTTTTAGAAGAAGGTAATGTTCCTTTAGCAGACAGTATAGACGTATTAGATAATTTGAATAAAACGTACTATTCACTTGGTTTGTATTCTGAAATTTTCGAGATAAATACTCAAATAAATAATTTAATAGACAAAGGAGCATATTATCCCTTATGGACCTATAATGTTAATAGTAAACTTTACCAACAATTAAATCAATATGAGAAAGCTGCTAAAGCATTAAAAATTGAAATAAAACAACTAGATAAAAACGAAAGAAGAGACTCTTTAATTATACCGTCTGCATATAATAATTTAGGATACTATTATTTTAAGGCAGCAAAAATGGATACAGCATTATTTTATTTTAATAAATCCTTAAAAGTTGCATCAAAATCATTGTCTAATGACCCAGTTAATAGAAATAGAATTATTGGTTTAGTACATGGTAATAT
>NZ_JBSHNS010000050.1:0-3869 GCF_053601635.1 Pontimicrobium sp. MEBiC01747 | reverse complement strand
ATAAAACGGTCTAGGTTGAAAATTAATAAGCCCCAGACTATGCCAAAGCCTACTGCTGCAAATAGATTGTCAAAAACGGTATAAAGGGCGTAACTAGATGCTATTGCGGCCATTAATGCCGTAAAAAAAACAGTAGCGCCAATACCTGCATATTTATTTTGTTCCCCTATAGAAGAATCTTTTAAAATATCGGTATCTGCCCCAGAGCAGATAATAAAAAATTGTTTTAACATAACGATTAATTTGATTGATAGAGTAATGATTGATTGCTATAATAACGCTAAAAATTAAAAAATGTTACATAAAAAAGCCTCGAATATCGAGGCTCTTATTAAATGTTATACTCTAATAGGTTGTTTGGAGAGTTTTACTATAGGAGTTTTAGAGTCTATATCTCTAATTAAAATATTTAAATCCTTATTATTGTCTACTAGGTCAATTGCTTTTTTACCTGTTATTTTTTTACCCTCATAATAAAAAATAGCACCTTTATTAGTTAGCTGTAACATACTTGGAACTTCAGGTATAGTTGCAGCAGCTAATTTTTTATCAGTTTTAAATTCACTAACAACTTTATCATTAAAGTATACTTTACTAATGTTAGCATTTGGTATAACATCACTGGCGTTTACTTGCTTATTTGGTATAAGTTCTTTGCCGTTTTTATCGGTTTCTACTCCATAACGATTATAATACCTTGTTTTATTGTTAATGGTTGTATAATAGTGCTTTTTATTATTAATATCTATAGATCCAGTTTTCATTTCTTTTTCTGGAGCTGGTGGTGGAGGTGGTGGTGGCAGAAGTTCTCCTTTTTTATTTACAGCTTGACCTAACTTATTATAATAAATAGTTACTCCATTTTTATAAGTAATATAATAATGGCTTTCTCCATTAATCATTTTATACCCTGTTTTTAATCCTTTAGGAGTGTTTTCTATAATTTCATTTAGGGATTTTTTACCTTTCTTTTTAACAACTATAGGTGCTGGCGGTGGTGGAGGCGGTGGTAGATCGGATAACTCACCCTTTTTTACTTTTGGAGATTTAGAGTATTTAGGACTAGCTTTATCTACTAATTGTATCATAACAGGTGTTAAGGTTTCATTTTTAGTTTTAATATCAAAAAGTTGAACCATAGTACCAATAGAAGCATCTGTTAAATAGCTTTTTACTTTTGCATTACCTTTAGTAGTATTATTTTTAATACTTTCAGTTGGTTTTCCCGGAAACTTTATTCTAAATTTTATTATAGATTCTCTTGTTGTAGTTGAAAGTATTAATTCTTCAATTCCTTTTTTAGATAAAAATAAAGTGCAATTATCGCATTTAATACCATTAACAACAGGGATTGTTTTTACATCGTTTTTATCTGTTAGACTTGTATCTATAATATAGCCTCCTTGTGATAATTTAATTTGGTTTACATACTTTTTTAATTTCGATTGTATGTCATTAATAAGAGACATATTTATACCTCCATTAACATTAATTCTTAAATCTGTACGCCTTTCTCCAACGATTGCTTTAAAATCTTTGCTTAATGAATTTAGTGTTGTTACTTTACCATTCAGTTTTAAACGTAATGGCTGCTGCTTGATATTTAAAACAGGAATTTTTTCTTTAGTTGTGTTTATTAATGGTGTCATTTCTTTTTCTACTGTTTTAGTAGTACTAAAACTAAAAAGTAACCCTGCTAGTAGGGGAAGCATTAATAAACTTCTAAGCCAAATGGCTTTTCTTGATGTTTCTGATTTCATAATTGTAAATCGTTTTTTGATTAATGAATAATTGATGGCATTTGCTAATTGTGGGTTTGTTACGTTTGATGAAAACGTTAATAGCATTTGTTGATATGTTGTTGGTTTAATTCCATGATTTAAAACAGCCATGTCTGCTAAAAACTCATGGTTTAGTTTAATAGCCTGCTTACATAAATATATAAGAGGGTTAAACCATAATAACACTTGCAATACTTCTATAAATATAATGTCTATACTATGTTTTTGTTTTGCATGTGCTTGCTCGTGCAGTAATACTTCTTTAGGGATTTGTTGTGTTTCAAATTTGTTTTTATTTAAAAAAATGTAATTGAAAAACGTATGTGGAGTTATCAAATCTTTTAATAAAACATTAGTGTATATATTATTCTTACACTTTGGATTGCATTTTATTTTATAGGTGATTTTAAATAAATTAATACAGAATTTTAACCCAAAAAGAAATACTCCCAATCCGTATATACTCCATAATATTATGGGAAGATAATTAACAGGTTCTCCTATGGTATTACTTTCTGGAGTTGTAATAGCTTCTATAATTGGTTTAAATGTACCAAGTACTGGAGCTGGCTCTACATATTCTATAAAAGTTATAGAAGGAATAATAAATGATAATAATAAAGCACCAATTAAGTAAAAGCGTTTAAAACTATGTATGGTTTCTTTTTCTAGTAAAAACTTATAAAAAGCTAAAAAAATAGCTAAACAGGCACTAAATTTTAATATAAATATTAGCATAACTATTTGTTTTTAATTTCGTCGTCTATAATAGCTTTTAAATTTTCTAACTCCTCCTTAGATAAATTGGTCTCTTTTGTAAAAAAAGAAGCAAATTGTGAGCTGCTATCGTTAAAAAAGTTTTTAATTAAGCTATTAACATGTTTTGAGAAGTAATCTTTCTTTTTTACTAATGGAAAATATTGCCTAGAGTTGCCTATGCGTATATAATCTATAAACCCTTTGTCTGTCATACGTTTTAGTAAAGTAGCAACAGTGGTAGTAGCAGGTTTAGGCTCAGAGTATGCTTCTAGTAAATCTTTCATAAACCCTTTTTCTAGTTTCCAAAGGTGGTTCATTAAATCTTCTTCAGTTTTAGAAAGGCGCATAAGTTATCAGTTTTTTATATTTAACTCTACAAATGTAGAATATAAAATTGTATTCTACAAATGTAGAAGTGTTTTTTATAAGAAAAAATAATAGTAAAAGTAAAAAAGCATCTACAATAAAATATGGTAGATGCTTTTTGGGAAATTAATTAACTCCTAAAAATAAGAGTTTTAGTGCTTTTTTATTTAAATAACTCTGTAAAGTGTTTATAAAAATAAGGGATGGTTTCTATACCTTTTAGGTAGTTCCAAACCCCAAAATGTTCGTTTGGTGAGTGTATAGCATCACTATCTAAACCGAAGCCCATTAAAATAGTTTTGCTTTTTAATTCTTGCTCAAAAAGAGACACTATAGGAATACTACCTCCACTGCGTTGTGGAATTGGTGTTTTGCCAAATGTATCTTTATAAGCTTTTGAGGCCGCTTGGTAACCTATGCTATCTATAGGCGTTACATAACCTTGTCCTCCATGATGAGGGGTTACTTTTACAGTAACACTTTTTGGTGCGATGCTTTCAAAATGCGTTTTAAATAATTGTGTAATGTTTTCCCAATCTTGATTTGGAACTAAACGCATAGATATCTTAGCATAGGCTTTACTAGCAATAACGGTTTTTGCACCTTCTCCAATATAACCACCCCAAATACCATTAACATCTAGAGTTGGTCTTATAGAGTTACGCTCATTTGTTGTATAGCCTGCTTCACCATGTACGGCATTAATATCTAATGCCTTTTTATAATTGTCTAAAGAAAAGGGAGCTTTTGCCATTTCTGCTCGCTCTTCTGTAGAGAGTTCTTCTACATTATCGTAAAACCCAGGAATAGTGATATGGTTGTTTTCATCGTGTAATGAAGCAATCATTTGGGTTAAAATATTAATAGGGTTTGCTACTGCGCCGCCATATAACCCAGAGTGTAAATCTCTGTTTGGTCCTGTAACTTCAACCTCAACATAACTTAAACCACGTAAGCCAGTTG
>NZ_JBSHNS010000049.1:0-3755 GCF_053601635.1 Pontimicrobium sp. MEBiC01747 | reverse complement strand
ATAATTACCAGTCGTTAATTGTTTTTCTATACGACTAGTACTTCCGCAAGCCGTTAAAAGTATTAGTGTTATTAATGTTAGAGTAATGTTTTTCATAGTAAATATCCTATTTGGGAAATTGATTGAACCATCAATAATTTTTCAAATTTAAAAAATGAAATGTGTTTATATGGTAATTTATTTGATTGTTTTTTGATTTTTGAAATTTATATTATATGCTACAAACCAATTTGTATGCCAAAGCCAAATAAATATGTTTTAATACTAAAAAAAACGCCTAAAATTAATTTTAGGCGTTTTTTTTAAGTTTTTCTGCTAACTACTTATTGATTAGAAAGCGATAGAATTTGTTCTTTATAAATAGGTTTTCCGTCTTCTGTAATTCCATTTATAATTATTTTAAGATTGTTATAATTTTGTCTATTAACTTTTAAAATATTGTCTGTACCTGGTGTAATTTCAAAATTCGGAACCCAATCTATGGTGCTATAATTGTCTATAGAGCTTTGGGTTGTGAATTGTAATTCTGGTTTTTCGTATTTGGTTTTAGAGTCATTAAATCCAAATGCAATTTTAGATTTTTGAATTTTAGGGTTGTTTACAATAGGTTTTCCAGATTCTCCTTTACGAGTTACAAGGTGTATTACACCATTTGGATATAATGGGCCGTAACCTGCACCATTAATGTTAAGAACTACATATTCTATTTCTTCTACTCTTCTAAAAGATAAAAGGGTTAAATCTGTATATAATACTCCATCTACAGTAACACTAAGTAATCTAGGTCCTGTATCGTTTATGGTTCTTGCACCTCTATTATTTTGAATAGAAATATCTCCTGAAGCATTATATACTACTGTTGTACTAGGTAATGTTTGTAAGTAATCTAAAATAGTGGCATTAGAAAAACCTGAATCTTCTGGCTTGTATACTCTAGATGAGCCTAAACCAAGAATATTGTATTTGGCTAATGTCTGCCTAAGTTGTAATTGTTTTTTCTTTTTATTTGCAGTTATTAATATTTCATCTAAAGCTTCTGCATCTTGGTATTCTGGCAAGCTTGAGTACTCATTGTTTGTTGGTTCTGTTTCTACAGGTGCGTTATTTTTATAAACTAAATTTTGCGGTAGCGTATTATCTGCTCTATAATCGACATAATTATTGTAAACAAAAAATGTTGCTTTTTCTATTTTTCCTTTTTCATTAATTAATGCTAAACTATAATTTGACGATTTTTCAAAATTAAGTTTATCGAAGTTAAAGGTATGGTCTTTAGAGATAGTACTTACTTCGGTTAATTTATTTTCGTTTGATGATAATAAAACGGTGTAGTTTGATAAATCCTCTATTTTGGTATTAACTTTACCGTTTATATTAATACCATTTTCATTTTTGTAATGTAAACTAGATGTTGTTAAACCTTTATATGGAAATGTGTTTTCTGTAGTTGCTATTTTAGAGATGTAATCTAATTTATTTGTGTTTATAGTTTTTTTGGACAGCAAATTTGCAGCTCCATAATTATTAGCTTTTAAGTAAGGATCTATTAAAAAGGATGATATAATATTATTATTGTTTTTGTATAGTTTTGTTTCTTCTGGTAGCACAGAAACACTAACATTAGCTTTACTACTAATATTAAATGTTTTTAAATTAAGCGATAACGTATCGTATGTTTTTGAGCGTTCTGTAATTTCAATATCTATTGGGTTATAAGCGTTCCAAAAAAAAGATTTTTCTGAAACTATTTTTTTATCTTCTGTAAATAGCGCAATCATATTTACACCATTAAAAAGGTCGGATTTTGCAAAGGCTATTTTATAAGAAACCTTGTCTTTTTTTAACTGTAACGGAAGAATGGATTTTAAATCTCCGTTTCTATGTAAAACTGCAAAAAGATATTTGTTTTTAAGTTTTTTGTTTATAATCGTTTCACTAGAGGTATTTATTTCAAAAGCAATAGTTTGTGGTGTTTCAACAGCTTTATTTCTGTTTATACTAAAAGGCGTTGTCGTATTTTTAGCAAACTCTACTTTTTGTATAGGTGTATTGTCTGAAAAAATATCACCTTCACTTAGGTTGATAACTTCAATTTTAAAAAGTGGCGCTTTCTTTTTAAAGTTTTTATTCCATTGAGAATCTAACTGTAGATAATATAGTCCTTGTTTAAGGTCTTTTTCGAGCTCAAATTGCCCGTATCCCATTCCGTTTTCTACATAGACCAGTTCGCTATGTACTAGCTCTAATGCATCGTTATATAAGTTTACATGTAAGTTTGTAGATTCTATAAAAGGTAGATTGCTTCCATCTTCTACAGTATAAGTTTTAAACCAAATTTGTTCTCCTGAGAAATAAGTGGTTTTATTGGTATGAATAAAATACTTTTCAATTTTAAACTTATGAAAGTACTCACTATTAATAATTTTTTCAGATTTTTTTGAGATCGCATCTTGCGAAGACCCTAAACTAAATAGTAATAGGGCAAGTAGTGTAAATAGTTTTTTCATTTTGGCTATATTGATTACTAGCTTTTTTTATCAAATATAATACCAAAAAAGAACCCCTTATTAAAAAATAAGGGGTTTATAATTTATTTAACAAGAATTAACTTATTTTTTCTTAGGGTTGAATACTGGTAATAGTTTTGTTGAAACTTCTCCAAAACCAATACGTGTTCCTTCTTTTTCGCAGTAACCTCTCATAATAACGGTGTCGTTATCATTAATAAATTTACGCTCAGTGCCATCATTCATTTTTAATGGTTTTTCGCCTCTCCAAGATAGTTCTAACATAGAACCATAAGAGTCTGGTGTTGGCCCAGAAATAGTACCACTACCCATCATGTCACCAGAATTTATAGGGCAACCGTTTACTGTATGGTGTGTTAATTGCTGTGCCATGCTCCAATACATGTATTTAAAATTTGAGCGACTTACTACTGTTTCTTTAGCTTTTTCTGGTTGTATTGCAACTTCAAGATTAATATCGAAACTCTTTTTTCCTTTTTGTTGTAGGTATTTTAATTGTTTCTTTAATGGTTTTGGACTGTCTACTCTGTATGGTTCTAAAGCGTCTAGAGTAACAATCCATGGCGATATAGATGAAGCGAAACTTTTAGCCAAGAAAGGGCCTAATGGCACATATTCCCACTTTTGAATATCTCTTGCACTCCAATCATTAAACAAAACTAAGCCAAAAATATACTCTTCTGCTTCTTCAATAGGTATTGGTTCTCCTAAATCGTTTGCATCTGTTGTTATAAATGCCATTTCCAATTCAAAGTCAACTAACTTTGAAGGTCCAAAAACAGGTGTTTCTGCTCCAGCAGGAAGCGTTTGCCCTTGCGGTCTGTGTACGGGTATTCCAGAGGGAATTATAGAAGAACTTCTTCCATGGTATCCTACAGGAATGTGTAACCAGTTAGGTAATAAAGCATTGTCTGGATCTCTAAACATAGTACCTACATTGGTAGCATGTTCTATGCTTGAATAAAAATCGGTGTAGTCACCAATTTCTACTGGAAGTTGCATCTCAATTTCGTCTAAACGAAATAAAACAATTTCTTTATTTTTTTTATTGTCTTTTAAAACAGGGTTTTCTGCATCAAAAATTTCAGCAATTCTATTTCTAACTAATCGCCATGTTTTACGACCATCTGCAATAAAATCGTTTAGAGTATCTTGAAGAAAAATATCATCGGTTAACGGGATACCTTCAAAATAGCCTAATTGATGCAATGCACCTAGGTCTATAGC
>NZ_JBSHNS010000048.1:0-2105 GCF_053601635.1 Pontimicrobium sp. MEBiC01747 | reverse complement strand
TGTTTGTGTAACATCTGAAAGGTTTCCGTTACCATTTCTTTGGTCTACATCAGAGAAGTTATCATCTCCAACTTGCACTACCGAACTTACATGATCTTGTCCAGATCCATCATAACCTTGTCTTACATCTGAATAGTTATTGTTTCCTTGTTGATCTGTAGTACTATTATTTTGGTGCCCCCATTGGTCTACATAAGAGTAATTATCATTACCTGTTTGATCTAAATCTGCAACGTTATCGTTTCCATCTTGCCATGCAAAAGAAAAGTTAGCATCTCCTGTTTGGTCTACATCACTTACGTTATTATCGCCAACAGTACCTTGCCTAACTTCTGAATCGTTTCCGTTTCCTGTTTGTGTAACATCAGATTCGTTATTGTTACCAACTTGTCTTACTACAGATTGGTTATTGTCTCCAATTTGATTAACATCTGAATCATTATCATCTCCAGTTTGGTCTACATCCGAATCATTTGCATCTCCATACTGCCCGACAAAAGAGTCATTGTTATTGCCTGTTTGGTCTACATCTGAAATATTGTTATCTCCAATTTGATCTACAAAAGAATCGTTATCGTTTCCTGTTTGAGATTGACTAGAGGTATTATCATCAGAACCACCAGCATCCCCATACTGATCGTTGTGAGCATCATTGTTATTACCTGTTTGATCTACGGTACTAACATTACCATCGTTTGGTCCTGCTCCCGTTCCAAATCCTTGATGGATATCAGACTCGTTATCATTTCCAATTTGTGTTGCTACAGATGTATTATTATCCCCTCTTGAATCTACATCTGAATCATTACTAACGCCATCTTGCGTTACTGTGTTTGTGTTTGAATCTCCCCATTGATCTACATCGGAGTCATTTGTCATTCCTGTTTGAGAAACAGTTGAAGCATTCATGCTTCCATTTTGAGTTACATCGCTGTTGTTCATTTGTGCGAACATTACTGTTCCACACATTAGCGCAGCTGCGCTTAAGATTAGTTTTTTCATTTGAATTGGATTATTAATTAATAGTCTCTAATATATATCCAGAACCTTAAAAGTTAAATACACTTCGTCGATGTTTTCGACGATTTTTACACAAAGCTCGTTAAAATACATTAAAACGTAATCCTTTTACTACAATTAAAAATTTAGGTAAAAAAAAGCCGACAAAAGTGTTTTTTTGCCGGCTTAAATGTTATTTAGTGAACAATAATTCTCTATACTTGGTTAACGGCCATAACTCATCATCTACCAGTAGTTCTAGCTTATCGCAATGATATCGTATCTCTTCGAATAGCGGCTTCACTTTTTCGCAATATTCTGTTGCTTTGACACTTACGTCATTTATTAGGTTTGCTTTTTTACGAATTTCAGTCATTTTTGTAACTGTATCATTAATTTTTAAGATATGAGAAGATATTTCTTCTATAAGTTCTAACTGTGCTTTTCCTACCTGTTTATAGTCTTCTCCATAGATATCTTTAAGTCCTTTTACATTTTCTACTAGTATGTTTTGATACTTAATTGCTGTAGGTACAATATGGTTTCTTGCAATGTCTCCCAAAACACGACCTTCAATTTGTACTCGCATGATATAATCTTCCATTTCAATTTCGTATCGTGCTTGTATTTCCACAGAGTTCATTACTCCTAAACCTTCATATAGTTTAATCGCTTTTTTAGAAATTTTTGCTTGTAAGGCTTCTGGCGTATTTTTATTATTACTCAAACCTCGTTTTTTTGCTTCTTTTTCCCAGGCCTCTCCATAACCATTGCCTTCAAATAAAATAGTTTTAGATTTTTTAATATATTCTCGTAATATGTTAAAGACAGCATCGTCCTTTTTCATATCCTTTTTTTCTATAAGCGTATCTACTTCAGTTTTAAATTCTATTAATTGTTTTGCTACTATAGAGTTTAATAGAGTCATTGGGTTAGCACAATTAGCTCTAGATCCAACTGCTCTAAATTCAAATTTATTTCCTGTAAATGCAAAAGGAGATGTTCTATTTCTATCGGTATTATCTAATAATATTTCTGGAATTTTCCCTACTACATTTAACTTTAAATCTGTTTTTTCTTGTGGCGATAGCTTACCTGTTGTTACC
>NZ_JBSHNS010000047.1:0-2545 GCF_053601635.1 Pontimicrobium sp. MEBiC01747 | reverse complement strand
AAGAAGTGTCGTTGGGCGTTACACACCAGAACAATTGTACTCTACTAAAAGAGATGCTATACAAAAAGAAATTTATGAAGAAACTAAAAAAATTGTAGAACCACAATTCATTCAATTAAACTCTGTTTTAGTACGCGATGTAACATTGCCTCCAACAATTAAGCAAGCCATAGAGCGTAAACTAAAACAAGAACAAGAATCTTTAGAGTACGAGTTTAGATTGGTTACAGCTCAAAAAGAAGCCGAAAAACAACGTATTGAAGCACAAGGTAAAGCAGATGCAAATAAAATATTAAGCGCCTCTTTAACAGATAAAATTCTTCAAGATAAAGGTATTGAAGCAACAATAAAACTATCAGAATCTTCAAACAGTAAAGTTATTGTTATAGGATCTGGAGATAGTGGAATGCCAATAATATTAGGAAATCAATAAAAAGGAAAGCTTTAAAATAAAAAAATCGATGCTTTTAAGCATCGATTTTTTTATATATAATAGCCAATTATTTTTCTATAATAAATTGCTTGCTAACTATTTTTAAATCAGCATCCGTTAATTTAGAAGAAGCTTTTAGTTTATTTACAAACTCAGCAACTTCCTCAGGAGTAGCAGGGCAACCCAAATTATCTCCTTTAGCATTAAAAGAATCCTCTATTAATTTTCCTTTATTGTCAAAAATCAACCAAAACGGTAAACCAGCTTGTCCACCCTTATAACGCTCTAAAAAAGCTTGAGCTCCAGGATTCTCTAAAGCTTTATTTTTAGCAGATTCCATAACTGTTAAATGCTCAATAACATAATTATCTTCAAATAACTGTTTAGTAGTATCAGCCATCATGTTTTTATCCATTTTTTTGCACCAACCACACCACGAAGCATGAAACATTATAAAAACATTTTTATTCTCTTTTTTTGCTTTAGCATAAGCCTTTTCTAAAATAACTTTTGAATCCTCTTGGGCATTAAGGTTAAAAGAGCACACAATAATTAAGGAAAGGGATACTAATAAGTGTTTAATTTTCATAAGTTTAAGTTTTTTATATGTTAAAAATATAGTTTTAAATAATATAAATTAGGATTTATGAAATATTTTTTTAGATATTTGCATAACAAAATAAAGACATGACATTTATTCAATTACATCATCATCATTTTCACACTGGCAGCCAAGCGAGATGAAAATGTATTGAATAAAATCAAAATATTTAAAAAACCCGTTTGAGCCAATCAAACGGGTTTTTTGTTTCTACTCGAATTTGGTTGGTTCTATACTTTAAAAACAAGTAGAAATAATGACTAAACTAAAAATTGCAGTACAAAAATCAGGAAGACTTAATGAGGATTCAATGAAAATCCTTAAAGACATTGGCGTTTCTATAGATAACGGAAAAGATCAATTAAAAGCTTCTGCTCAAAACTTCCCCTTAGAGGTCTTTTATCTAAGAAATGGAGATATCCCTCAATACCTAAGAGACGGAGTAGTAGATGTTGCTATAATTGGCGAAAACGTATTAATAGAAAAAGGAGACGATTTACCCATAGTGGAACGTTTAGGTTTTTCAAAATGTAGAGTATCTATAGCAGTTCCAAAAGAAGCTACAGCAAGCACTTTAAAAGATTTAGAAGGAAAACGAATAGCGACCTCTTATCCAAACACAGTTAATCAGTTTTTAGAAAAAAACGGTATTACAGCAAATCTTCATATTATAAATGGCTCAGTAGAAATAGCACCCAATATAGGTTTGGCAGATGGTATTTGCGATATTGTTTCTAGTGGAAGCACACTATTTAAAAATGGATTAAAAGAAATAGAAGTACTATTACAATCTGAAGCAGTATTAGCAGTATCTCCAAAAATATCCAACAATAATAAAACCCTACTCGAAAAACTTCAATTTAGAATACAATCGGTATTAAAAGGCCGGAACTCTAGATACATTCTATTAAATGCTCCAAATGATAAATTGCAAGACATAATAAGTAGCCTTCCAGGAATGAAAAGCCCAACAGTACTACCATTGGCAGAAGAAGGTTGGAGTTCTGTACATTCTGTTTTAGATAAAAATGCATTTTGGGAAGTTATAGACGAACTTAAACAAAAAGGAGCACAAGGTATTTTAGTCTGTCCAATAGAAAAAATGGTTGTTTAATAATAGAATTAATTCCTAAAAGAAAATGAAGACAATTATAAATCCCAAAAGAAGCGAGTGGAATGCAATTTTGCAAAGACCAACACAAACAGTAAACGATATAGAAACCACAGTAAATCAAATATTTAAAGATGTAAAACGTAATGGAGATAAAGCCATAGAAAAGTATACAGAACTATTTGATGGAGCCAGTTTAAAAACAAATATAGTAACTAAAGAAGCCGTTGAAGCCGCTTCAGTATTAGTGCCACAAGCATTAAAAGAAGCCATAATAACAGCAAAAACTAATATAGAAACCTTTCATAAAGCACAAAAAACAAGTGTAGTTTCGGTACAAACACAAGAAGGCGTATCCTGTTGGCAAGAAAAACGACCAATAGAAAAAATAGGTTTATAC
>NZ_JBSHNS010000046.1:0-6816 GCF_053601635.1 Pontimicrobium sp. MEBiC01747 | reverse complement strand
AGCATATTGTACCCCAATAGTTAATATTCTACGTTGAGAGTCTAAACAAGCTGCTGCTAATTTAATACGGCCAACATTAAGTGCATTCATGGCGATTTTAAATCCTTCTCCACGACCAGCTAGCATATTTTCGATAGGTACAACAGTGTCGTTAAAGAATACTTGACGAGTAGAACTTGCTCTAATACCAAGTTTATGCTCTTCTTCTCCTAAAGTGATGCCGTTAGATGGATCATTTTCAACAATAAAACCAGTAATGTTTTTATCGTCTTCTATACGTGCAAAAACGATGAATACGCTACAGAATCCTGCATTTGATATCCACATTTTTTGACCATTAATTTTATACGATTTTCCATCTTCTGAAAGTTCAGCTGTAGTTTTTCCTGAGTTAGCATCCGATCCTGCTCCTGGTTCTGTTAAACAGTATGCTCCAAACCATTCTCCTGATGCTAATTTTGGAACGTATTTTTGCTTTTGTGCTTCTGTACCATATAATGTAATTGGCATTGTACCAATTCCTGTGTGTGCTCCAAATGCTGTACTAAAAGATCCTGTACCAGAGGAAATATAATCGCAAGTTAATACTGTAGAGACAAATCCCATTCCTAATCCTCCGTATGCTTCTGGTACAGCAACACTAAGAAATCCTAGATCGCCAGCTTTTTTCATACACTCTTCGGTTAAAGCATAATCTTTAGCTTCAAAGCGTGGTTTATTAGGTATAATTTCACGGTCATTGAATTCCATAACCGCTTCTTTCATCATATTTTGTTCTTCTGAAAAATCTTCTGGAGTGAATACGTGTTCACAATCTGTTTCTTTTACAAGGAATTGCCCTCCTCTTAATAAATCTTTTTCTTCCATTTTATTTGTAGATTCTAGACAGCTAGATTTTAGATTCTAGACTGCTTTGTTGATTATAATATTTTATTTTTTAAGTCTATGCTCTAGACTCTAATCGTCTATTTTCTAGTTAAGAAATTCAAATATTCCACATGCTCCTTGCCCTGTTCCTACACACATCGTTACGGCACCATATTTCCCTTTCATGTTTTGCTTACGCATTTCATCGAATAACTGTACAGATAATTTTGCTCCAGTACATCCTAATGGATGCCCTAAAGCGATAGCTCCTCCATTAACATTTATAATGTCTGGATTTAAGTTTAACTCACGAATGACTGCTAAAGATTGAGAGGCAAAGGCTTCGTTTAATTCTATTAAAGATAAATCGTCTTGTTTTAACCCTGCTTGTTTTAATGCTTTTGGGATGGCTTTTACTGGCCCAATTCCCATAATGCGAGGTTCTACACCTGCAGCTGCATAGTTTACTAAACGAGCTACTGGTTCTAGATTTAATTCTTTTACCATGTCTTCGCTCATTACCATAACAAAGGCTGCACCATCACTCATTTGCGATGAGTTACCAGCTGTTACACTTCCGCCTTGAGCGAAAACAGCTCTAAGTTTTGCTAAAGCTTCTTTATTAGTTCCTTTACGTGGGCCTTCGTCTTTGGTTACGGTATAGGATTTTGTTGCTTTTTTTCCGTTGTCGTCAATGTATGTTTGTTCAACATTTATTGGTACAATTTGATCTTGAAAACGATTTTCGGCTTGTGCTCTTAAGGCTTTCATGTGTGAGTTGTATGCAAACTCATCTTGATCTTCACGAGATACTTTAAATTGATTTGCTACAGCTTCGGCAGTATTTCCCATTCCCCAGTAATAATCTTCATGTCCTGCTTTTACAATAGCATCATAATTTAATTCTGGTTTAAATCCTGTCATTGGTACAGAACTCATACTTTCTGCTCCTCCTGCAATGATGCAATCGGCCATTCCCGCTTGAATTTTAGCAGTTGCCATACCAATAGTTTCTATTCCTGATGAGCAAAAACGATTTACTGTTACTCCTGGTACATCTACAATATCTAATCCCATTAAAGAGATTAAACGTGCCATGTTTAGTCCTTGAGATCCTTCTGGCATTGCATTACCAACTATAACGTCGTCTATACGTTTAGGGTCTAAGTTAGGCAGTTCTTTCATCATGTGTTTAATGGTTTCTGCTGCCAGTTCATCTGTTCTTTTAAAACGGAACACGCCTTTTGGTGCTTTACCAACTGCTGTTCTATATGCTTTTACTATATATGCGGTCTTCATAGTTCTACTGTTTGTTAATTAATAAGAATCTAGAGTCTAGACGTCTAGAAATTAGACTAGTTACCTAGGTTATCTATAAACTTTCCTAACATTTTTTGAATTTGTAATATTTTATTTTCTAGCGTTTCAAATTTATTTTTATCTAGATAGCCTTCATTAAATGCAACAATTAATTGTGTTTCCCATTCGAATGCTGAACCTAAGCTATTTTCTAAATATTTTTTGAAATGCTTATTTGTACTTTTACTTGAACCTTCAGAAATATTAGATGGTATTGATACAGCGCATCTATTCATCTGGCTAATCAAATTGAATTTTTCAGTATCAGGGAATGTCTTTGTTAGTTTGTAACTGTCACTTACCAGTGCAATTCCATCCTGCCAAATTTTTAATTTTTTAAAATTATGTCTTCCCATTTATCTAAAAATCTAATTGTCTATAATCTAGTCTCTATTAGTCTAGTTTCTTAACGGTTTCCCTTTAGTAAGCATGTGCTGAATACGTTCTAAAGTTTTACGTTCTGTACAAAGCGATAAGAAGGCTTCTCTTTCTAAATCTAATAAGTATTGTTCGCTTACTAGAGTAGGTTCAGATAAATCCCCACCAGCCATTACATATGCTAATTTGTTAGCTATTTTATGGTCGTGTTCACTTATGTAGTTACTTGCTTCCATAGAATCTGTTCCTACTAAAAACATACTTAAGGCTTGTTTACCAAGTACTTTTACATCTTTACGTTTTACTGGTTGACTGTATCCTGCATCTGCCATTAATTTTGCATGTGCTTTTGCTATTGCTAATTGTCTGTCTTTATTTACAACAACGATGTCTTTTCCTTTTTGTAAGATTCCTGTATCGAAAGCTTCGTATGCAGATGTCGCTACTTTAGCCATACCTATTGTTAAGAAGTACTCTTGTAGTGTGTTAAGTTGTACATCTCCTTTTTTAAAGGTGTCCGATGCTCGTAAAGCCATTTCTTTAGAACCTCCTCCGCCAGGAATAACACCAACTCCAAATTCTACTAAACCAATGTAAGTTTCTGCTGCAGCAACTACTTTATCGGCATGCATTGATAGTTCACAACCGCCTCCTAATGCCATACCGTGTGGTGCAGCTACTGTTGGTATTGCAGAGTAACGCATACGCATCATGGTGTCTTGGAAATATTTAATGGCCATATTTAGCTCATCGTATTCTTGTTCGGCAGCCATCATGAAAATCATACCTATGTTTGCGCCTACAGAGAAGTTTGCAGCTTGATTTCCTACTACTAATCCTGCGAAATCTTTTTCTGCTAAATCAATAGCTTTATTAAGTCCTGCTAATACATCTCCACCTATGGTATTCATTTTAGATTGGAATTCTACGTTTAAGATTCCATCTCCTAAATCTTGAACAGATACTCCTGAATTTTTAAAGACTTCTGTTGTTTTTCTAATATTATCTAAAATGATAAATGCGTCTTGTCCTGGTATTTTTTCTTGAGATTTTTTAGGAATATCGTAGAAGTATGTAGCTCCATCTTTAATAGAGTAGAAGGCATCACTTCCAGATTCTAGCATGTCTATAACCCAGTCTGCTGGTTTTAAACCTTCGGCTTGCATCATTTCTATTCCTTTTTCTACTCCTATAGCATCCCAAATTTGGAAAGGTCCATGTTCCCAACCAAATCCTGCTTTCATAGCATCGTCTATTTTATATAGCTCGTCTGTAATTTCAGGAATACGATTTGAAACGTAAGCAAATAATGCCGAGAAACTTTTTCTGTAAAATTCTCCTGCTTTATCTTTTCCTTTTACTAATACTTTAAAACGATCTGCTACTTTATCTATAGATTTTGTTAATTCTAATGTGGCAAATTTTGCTTTTTTAGCAGAACGATATTCTAATGTGTTTAAATCTAATGAAAGGATTTCTTTTTTTCCTTCTGCCGATACTGTTTTCTTGTAGAACCCTTGCTTAGTTTTGCTTCCTAACCACTTATTTTCCATCATAGTGTTGATGAAATCTGGTAGTTTAAACAATTCTAAACGCTCGTCATCTTTGCAGTTTTCTCTAATTCCATTAGCTACATGCACTAAGGTGTCTAAACCTACAACATCTACTGTACGGAAAGTGGCCGATTTTGGTCGTCCAATAACTGGCCCTGATAATTTATCGACTTCTTCTATTGTTAAATCCATCTCCTTAACGGTGTGGAATAAACTCATAATACTAAAGATACCAATTCTGTTTCCAATAAATGCTGGTGTGTCTTTAGCTATTACAGATGTCTTACCTAAGAATTTCTCTCCGTAACCGTTTAGGAATTCTAAAACTGACGCCTCTGTTTTAGGTCCTGGAATTATTTCAAATAATTTTAAGTAACGTGCTGGATTAAAAAAGTGAGTACCACAGAAATGTTTCTGGAAATCTTCGCTTCTTCCTTCACTCATAAACTTAATAGGAATACCAGAAGTGTTAGAGGTAATTAACGTTCCTGGTGTTCTGTGTTGTTCTAATTTCTCGAAAACTTGTTGTTTAATATCTAATCTTTCTACAACAACTTCCATAATCCAATCTACATCTGCCACTTTAGCAATATCATCTTCAAGGTTTCCTGTTGTGATACGGTTTTTAAAAGAGGGATGGTATAATGGTGCTGGTTTCGATTTTATAGAGGCCGTTAGGGCATCATTAACCAGGCGATTACGGACTGCTTTATCTTGTAAGGTCAATCCTTTAGCTTCTTCTTTAGCATTTAGTTCACGAGGAACTATATCTAATAACAGGACATCTACACCAATATTGGCAAAATGACAAGCGATACCGCTTCCCATGATTCCGGAACCAACTATCGCGACTTTTTTTATTCTACGTGTGCTCATATTATTTTAAAACAGATTGTTTTTGGTTGTATATTTTTTTGTTTGAAATTAATTCGTTGATGACTTCTGATACTTCGTAGAAGTGTTTTAGTTTTTCTTCGGAAACATTTTTTCTTACTGTCTCATTAAAGATTAAAACACGGTCTCTTGAGTATTCTCTTTTTTCTCTACCAAATTCGGTTAAATGTATTAGTACGCCACGACCATCATTAGGGTTGGGTTTACGTTCTATTAAACCTAGTTCTTCCATTCTTTTTAGAATACGAGATAAACTTGTGGCTTCCATTCCCATAATTGGGCCTAGAGAAGTTGAAGGTGTGCCATTTTCTGGGTCTATACTTAATAAAGTAAATCCAGTTGCCATTGTAGAGTCAAATTTGGCAGCTTCTTCGTTATACATTTTATTCACAGCCAGCCATGTTGTGCGTAAAATATAATCTATCGTTTTATCTTTCATTTTAAGGGAACTATTTGTTAGTTCCCAAATATAATAAAAATTTACTATGCACGCATAGTAAATTTTAAAAAAGATTATTTTGATTTATAAAAACATTGGTTTGTAGTTTAGGAGTCTAATAGTTTATTCCAAGCGCTATCGAAATCTTTATTATAGAGAACTTCACTATTTTTTGCATCTACTTTAGCTAACCATTGTTTTTGTTTTGGACTTAAATAGGGTATAGGTGATTTACTATTACCTAAGGCACTATTTATTTTGGTTTTTTGAACTTGGCTTAAAGGTAAGAATTTTAATTGACTGTGTTGCAGATAATAATCTTCATCTTTTTCTGCCCATATAAACTTGTTTTTAGAGATAACGGGAGACATTTTATTAGCTTTTGCAAATGTATTTAAAGTTTCTTCAGATATTTTAGTTGCATCATACTTTACTTTTACTACTTCTCCATTTATAAAACCTGCTTGTGTTATTAAAACACCATCTTGTGAGCCTAATTGTTTTTCGCCTGTCCAGAAACAATACATTTTATAATGGGTCTCTTTTATATTTGGGGTGTTGAAATTAATAGTTAATTCTTGCCCTAAAATTTTTACATATTCTGGTATTATTTTGCCTTCTGCTTTTAGTGCTTTTACCATAGCGTGGTATAGTCCTTTTGCAGAATAATCGCTAGCGACTCTTTTTACTATATTATCTCCTTTTTTGTTTACAATTCGTACCACTGGGTTGTTCCAGGTTGGTTCGTTATACTTTTTTAATGTAATTAAATCTTTTCCTTTTTTATTGTTGAATATTGCCAACGGAATAAATTCATTTTCTATGGTTTCTGTCATTAAAGGGTTACTTAATACATTATGGCCATAGTTTCTGCAAGTTGCACAGCCTGGTACTTCTTGGAATAATATTAAAACGGGTTTGTTTTCTTTTTTTGAGGCTGCAATAGCTGCATCGTAATCGCGATACCAACTTACTTTACCTAATTCTTCATCTTGATTTTTTGGGTTTGTGCGTTCTTGCGCATTGCTATTTTGAAAGAGTGTTAGTATTAATGTTAACGTAATAGTTTTTATAATATGCTGCATAATTCCTGGTTTTATTTTCAGGAATTAAGTCTTAAATAGTTTGAAAATCTTACAAGTAGAGATGTTAAAAGGATTATAAATCAATATCTAATACTTCTTTTCTAGATTTTTTTTAATGGATATAACTGTCTAAATCTTTAAAATATGTAGAGTTTTCATTTCTTTAAAGGTTTCTTGAAATTGTTGATTATTGGGTGTGTAAATATTAAATAAACTCACTTTTAATGAGAGTGTTATTATA
>NZ_JBSHNS010000045.1:0-3930 GCF_053601635.1 Pontimicrobium sp. MEBiC01747 | reverse complement strand
TTATATATAGTTTCGCTTAAATTATTTTTTGAATTTAGCGTATTTGTTTTTGAATTTATCAATACGTCCTGCCGTATCAATTAATTTAGATTTACCAGTATAAAACGGGTGAGATGTTCTTGAAATTTCCATTTTAATTAATGGATATTCAGTTCCTTCAAACTCTATAGTTTCGTTTGTATTAGCAGTAGATTTGGTTATAAATACATCTTCATTCGACATATCTTTAAATGCTACTAATCTATAATTTTCTGGATGTATACCTTTTTTCATCGCTAAATGCTTTAATTCTATTCTATTTTCGAGGTGCAAATTTAATTCTTTTTTATTAACTAACAACAAATTTATAAGAATAATTTTAAACTTATTTTTGTAACGTTTCGCTATATTTGAATACTAACCTAGATAATTAACTATTAAACTACAAAAATATGGAAAATTCAATTAAATCATCAGCAATAAATCTTGGGTTATACTTAGGTGTTATATTAGCTGCTAGTACAGTTTTAGCCTATGCCTTGAACCTAGAATTATTAACTAATATGTTTTACGGCATTGTTTTATTTATAATTGCTGTGGGTATGAGCACATTCTCTACATATAAATCTAAAAAAATGCTTGGCGGCTTTATTAGTTTTAAAAATGCTTTTTCTTCATTTTTTATAACGATTGCTATTGGGTTATTAATAAACTTAGTTGTTGGTTACATTATTTTTAACGTTATAGATCCTGAAGCCGCAGTTACTTTACAAGAAAAAGCGCTTGAAATGCAATTAGAAATGCTTAAAAACTTTGGTATGACAGGTGAAGCTTTAGATGCAGCTGTAGACGCGGCAGAAAAACAAGGAAGCATTTATTCTATACCAAATTTACTTAAAGGGCTAGCTGGTTCTTTAGTCTTTTATAGTATAATTGGACTTATAACGTCTTTAATTATGAAAAGAAACCCAGTAAACGCATAATATTTATATATTTGAAGTATTAAATTTCAAATACATTTTATGAACATATCAGTAGTCATACCACTACTTAACGAACAAGAATCACTAACAGAATTATATGATTGGATTGCAAAAGTTATGCAATCCAATCATTTTTCTTATGAAATCATTTTTATAGATGACGGTTCTACAGATGGTTCATGGGAGACTATCACGAATCTTTCTCAAAAGGATAATAATGTAAAAGGCATTCGTTTCCTTAAAAATTTTGGTAAATCTCAAGCATTACATGCTGGTTTTATAAAAGCTAAAGGAGATGTTGTTATTACCATGGATGCCGATTTACAGGATAATCCAGACGAAATCCCTGAGCTATACAACATGATTGTAAAGGAAAAGTTCGATTTAGTTTCTGGATGGAAAAAAAAGAGATTTGATAATAAATTAACTAAAAACTTACCTTCTAAATTATTTAATTGGGCAGCTAGAAAAACATCTGGTGTTACATTAAACGATTTTAATTGTGGTTTAAAAGCCTATAATTTAAACGTTGTAAAAAATATAGATGTTAATGGCGAAATGCATCGTTACATACCTGTATTAGCTAAAAATGCTGGATTTACTAGCATTGGAGAAAAAGTAGTACAACATCAAGCCCGAAAATATGGCGAAACCAAATTTGGTATGGATCGTTTTATAAACGGTTTTTTAGATTTAATTACCATTTGGTTTATTTCTCGTTTTGGGAGGCGTCCAATGCATTTGTTTGGTGCCCTAGGTGTTATTATGTTTTTAATAGGTATTTTATTTTCTGCCTATTTAGGAATAGATAAATTATACCTAAATAAAACAGGACGTTTAATAACAGAACGACCACAGTTTTACATAGCCTTAGTAACCATGATAATTGGTACACAATTTTTTGTGGCTGGCTTTTTAGGAGAAATTATTTTAAGCACAAAACGGGACAAAAAACGCTATTTAATTGGAAATGAATTAAATTTCTAATTAAAACACTCAAATTAACACCGTCTTAGGTTTTAACATTTTCATAATTGATTATTTTTGCAGTCTATAACAATAAACTATGATACACATAGAACCCGAATTATTAAACAGAGTTAATACCTGGATAACTCCAGTTTTTGATACAGCCACTCAAGACCATATAAAACATTTAATTGCTACTAACCCAACAGAACTAAAAGAAAGTTTCTATAAAGATTTAGAGTTTGGTACTGGCGGTATGCGAGGTGTTATGGGTATTGGCACAAACAGAATTAACAAATATACACTAGGGAAAAATACACAAGGCATAAGCAATTACATGCATAAGGTATTCCCTAACCAAGACTTAAAAGTAGCTATTGCTTTCGATTGTAGAAACAATAGTAAAACCTTAGCAAAAGTCGTTGCCGATGTTTTTTCGGCTAATAATATTAAAGTTTTTTTATTTGAAGACTTACGCCCTACTCCAGAGTTATCATTTGCGTTAAAACATTTAAACTGTCATTGTGGTATTGTTTTAACAGCATCTCACAATCCGCCAGAATATAATGGCTATAAAGTATATTGGCAAGATGGCGGACAATTAGTACCACCACAAGATGCCGAAATTATAGAAATAATTAATACATTAGATTACTCTGAAATTAAATTTGAAGCTAATAATAACTTAATTGAATACATAGGTAAAACAGTAGACGATGTTTTCATTAACGCTTCAGTTAAAAATGGAAGTTTTAATACACCTCAAAAAGCAAAAGAAGACTTAAACGTAGTATTCACGTCTTTACATGGTACTTCTATAATGACCATTCCTGAAACATTTAAACGCGCAGGATACACCAATGTACATATTGTTGAAGAACAAAAAGTACCAAATGGCGACTTTCCAACTGTAAAATCTCCTAATCCTGAAGAACCCGAAGCTTTAAAAATGGCTTTAGATTTGGCAAATAAAGTAGATGGCGATATAGTAATAGGTACAGACCCAGATAGTGATCGTGTTGGTATAGCGGTTAGAAATTTAGACAACGAGTTAGTTTTACTTAATGGTAACCAAACCATGATTATGATGACTCATTTTCTTCTAGAGCAATGGAAAACGAGTAATAAAATAAAAGGCAAAGAATTTGTAGGAAGTACAATTGTATCTACACCAATGATGTCTGTTTTAACTAACGCCTATAATGTAGAGTGCAAAATAGGGCTAACTGGTTTTAAATGGATTGCAAAAATGATTAATGACTTCCCCGAATTAGATTTTATTGGTGGTGGTGAAGAAAGCTTTGGGTTTATGGTTGGTGATTTTGTAAGAGATAAAGATGCTATTACCTCTGCCCTTTTAGCTTGCGAAATTGCAGCGCAAGCAAAAGCAAAAGGAAGTTCGTTTTATAAAGAGTTAATACAACTATATGTTACACACGGGCTTTATAAAGAGCGTTTAATTTCAATAACAAAAAAAGGCATTGAAGGCGCACAAGAAATCAAACAAATGATGATTGATGCTCGCGAAAACCCTTTACAATATGTTAATGGCTCTAAAGTTACTTTAATTGAAGATTATCAATTATCAACTTCTAAAAACACAATTACAGGAGAAGTTTCAACAATCGATATTCCTAAATCTAACGTATTAATATACTATACAGAAGACGGAAGTAAAATTGCACTACGCCCTAGTGGAACAGAACCAAAAATTAAGTTCTACATTAGCGTAAATTCACCGCTAGACAATATGTCAGCATTTAAAGTAACGGAACAACAATTGGAAACTAATATTGATGCTATTTTAAAAGATATGCAGCTAAACTAAATGAAAAAAATATTAAATCAATTATTACCCTTTATAAAGAGTTATAAAAAACATGTTGTTTTAAATGTTATTTTTAACATTCTTAATGCCTTATTCACTACACTTTCTTTTGTAGCATTAATACCAATGCTAAATGTTTTATTCGATAAAACAAATAGAGTAACAAAAGAA
>NZ_JBSHNS010000044.1:0-3045 GCF_053601635.1 Pontimicrobium sp. MEBiC01747 | reverse complement strand
TGCTGAGAACGCACCAACTTATTGGGGGAGTCAGCCAATTGTGGAAGCACCAGCCTATGTAGGTGCAGTAATATTATTTTTATTTGTACTAGCATTATTTTTAGTTAAAGGCCGCTTAAAATGGTGGCTTGTTGCTGGAACACTACTATCGTTACTATTGTCCTATGGTAAAAACTTAGGGTTTTTAACAGATTTTTTTATAGATTATGTTCCGTTGTATAACAAATTTAGAGCGGTTAGCTCAATACAAGTTATACTAGAATTATGTATACCTGTATTAGCAATTTTTGGATTAGTAAGGCTATTTAATGATTATGAGAAAGAAGACCATAAATTAAAAGCTTTAAAATATACAGTTTTTATAACCGCTGGGTTATCTATTTTCTTTTTATTAATTAAAGCTTTTGGGTGGCTAGATTTTGTAGGAGGAAATGATGGATATTATAGGCAAGAAGCTGGTTTAGAATTTGTAGATGCGTTAAGAGCAGATAGAGAAATGCTTTTTACAAAAGATACATTAAGAACACTATTATTAGTAATACTTTCTGCAGGAACAATCTTCTTATTTTTAAAGAAAAAACTAAACGAAACAAAAGTAGTATTAATTTTTGCAGGATTAATATTGTTCGATTTAGTAGGAGTAGATAGGCGCTATGTAAATACAGATGATTTTGTTTCAAGCAGGCAAGTAGAAGCACCGTACAATGAATCTCCAGCAGATGTAGAAATTAAAAAAGATAAATCTCATTTTAGAGTATTCGATGTAACCTCTGGAGGCGCAAGGACATCCTATTTTCATAACTCCCTTACAGGATATCATGCAGCAAAACTGAAACGTTTTGATGATGTTTTTAATTTCTACATAGTTAAAAATAATGTGAATGTATTAAATATGTTAAATACAAAATACATTATAACAACAAATGAAAAAGGACAACCTTATCCATTAATTAATGATAGAGCTAATGGTAACGCATGGTTTGTTAAAACACTAGAGCCTGTAAATTCTGCTAACGAAGAAATACAAGCTTTAGATAAATTAGATAATAAAAATGCAGCTGTGTATACAGTGCCAAAAGAAACTAATACTAAAAAATTACCAAACCGTTATGAGGTAGATTCATTAGCATCAATAAAAATATTAAACTATAAGCCCAATGCAATTACATACCAATCTGAAAATATTAATGATGGTTTTGCTGTGTTTTCTGAAGTATATTACGGAAAAGGGTGGCAGGCTTATATAGATAATAAACCAGTTCCACACTATAGAGTAAATTACGTTTTAAGAGGATTAGAGATTCCTAGAGGTAACCATACAATAGAATTTAAGTTTGAAGCTCAGGTTGTAAAAACAGGAAGTAAAATAGCATTAATTAGTACTATAATATTAGCTATGCTATTAATAGGAGGTCTATTCCTTATGTTTAAAAAACAAACGATAGAAGAGGCGTAGTGTTGTAATGCTAGATTACGAGTTTTACAAACGATAGGATAGACTTAAAATGGATAAAAAAAAAGTACTTATAATAACGTATTATTGGCCACCAGCAGGAGGTCCTGGAGTACAACGCTGGTTAAAATTTGTAAAGTATCTGCCAGATTTTAATATAGAACCCATAGTATACTGCCCAGAAAACCCTAACTATCCATTAATAGATAAGAGTTTAATAACAGATGTAGCTAAAGACCTTACAGTTATAAAGCAACCAATAAAAGAGCCCTATAAAATAGCAAGTATATTTTCTAAGAAATCTAAAACCATTAGTAAAGGAATTATTCCTGTAGAAAAAAAACAAAGTTTTATTGAAAAAGCAATGCTTTACGTACGAGGTAATTTTTTTATTCCAGATGCAAGAAAAAATTGGGTAAAACCTTCGGTAGCGTTTCTTTATAATTACATAAAAACAAATGCAATACAAACAATAATAACCACTGGGCCTCCGCATAGTTTACATTTAATAGGGTTACAATTACAACAACGCCTTGATGTAAAATGGATAAGTGATTTTAGAGATCCATGGACAACCATAGGTTATCATAAACAATTACGATTAACAGAAGCATCAAAAGCAAAACATAAGACCTTAGAGCATGAGGTTTTAAATGCTGCAGATGAAATTGTAGTAACGAGTAATAACACAAAGGTAGAATTTGAAACTATAACCAATAAACCAATTACTGTTATTACTAATGGGTATGATGTAGAAAAAGTAAAAACACAAGAATTAGATATTAAGTTTTCAATATCACACATCGGGTCTTTATTATCTAAGAGAAATCCATTAGTACTTTGGAAAGTTTTAAAAGCATTAGTAGAAGAAGAAAAAGGGTTTGCAGAAGATTTAGAAATTAATTTTGTAGGAGCAGTTAGCGATTCTATTTTAAAAACAATAACCTCTTACAAGCTTGATGCCTATGTTAAAAACAGGGGGTATGTGCCTCATAAGGAAGCTATAATGTATCAAAAAAAATCACAGATATTATTATTAGTAGAAATAGATTCTGAAGAGACTAAGTCTATTATTCCAGGAAAACTGTTTGAGTATATGGTGTCTCAAAGACCAATAATAGCATTAGGACCAAAAGACTCAGATGTAGAAATAATTATAAATAAAACCAATACAGGTAAGTATTTTGATTACAATAACTACAAAGAACTTAAAGAACTATTAAAAGTACATTACATAGCTTTTAAAAAGAACGATTTAAAAACACAACCTATAAACCTGCAAAATTACAGTAGAAAAAAATTAACAGAAACCCTATCTAAACTCATATAAATGGGAATAGTAATAAAACAATCTATTAAAAATATATTAATAACCTATATTGGTTTTGCTGTAGGTGCAATTAATGTATTGTTTCTGTTTACCAAGTTTATAGATCCAGTATACTATGGGTTAATAACCTTTATACTATCTACTGCTAATATTTTAATGCCTTTAATGGCATTTGGGGTAAATAATACTATTGTTAAATTCTACTCCTCATTTAAAACAAGAAAATCTCAGAATGGGTTTTTAAGTTTAATGCTAGTATTGC
>NZ_JBSHNS010000043.1:0-763 GCF_053601635.1 Pontimicrobium sp. MEBiC01747 | reverse complement strand
AGATCCAGAAGTTTGCGACCAAGTACCACCAGCATCTTCACCAGCGATTAAACTAAATAAATCTATAGTTGTTGTACTACTATCGCAAATGGTTGTATTACCATCTGTACCAGCGTTAACGGCAGGATTAATATTTATAGTAGCAGTACTAACATCGTTAGGACAAGGATTTGTTCCAATAACAGTATAATCGAAGGTATTAGTAGTTGCACCAACAGCTGGTGTAAAAGTACCAGCTACAGCATTAAAAGTACCACCAGATCCAGAAGTTTGCGACCAAGTGCCACCAGTATCTTCACCAGCGATTAAACTAAATAAATCTATAGTTGTAGAACTATCGTCACAGATAGTAATGCCTCCATCTGTACCAGCATTAGCAGGTGTTTCAATAGTAAGAACTACTGGTATTCTAGAACTCACACAACCAGAGACAGTTTCTTCAGCTTCCGCATAGTAAGTGTAAACTCCAATAGCTGTATCGGTAGGCGTATAATTAAGGCCAGAAGCTAAGGCAGTACCTCCAGTGGAGTTTGTATACCAATTAATAGCATCCCCTAAAGCAGGAGGGCCAGGTAGTACAACACTTAAAGCAGGTGTAGTTGCTCCAAAACAAATACTAGGATTGTTAGGGTTAGTAGGCGTATCGATAAAAGGACAAGCACAATTAGGCGCAGTAACCATTAAGGTATCTTGACACGATCCATTAACAGCACTAGTTGCAGTAATTGTAATATCCGTTCCAGCAGGAACACCAGTAATAGAG
>NZ_JBSHNS010000042.1:0-2640 GCF_053601635.1 Pontimicrobium sp. MEBiC01747 | reverse complement strand
GGCCTATTTTAGTTTAACAAAAAGAATTTTTACTAAATCGGTACTTTCTATTATTGCATTAGCAATCATTATTCATTTCGAAAACTTTACAGCTATAACAGACGATAAGTTGCTTATTGCCATATTTGGAGGTCTTTTTTTAGGTGCTGGAATAGGTTTAACCATAAAAAATGGTGCTGTTTTAGATGGTTCTGAGATATTAGGCATTTTTATAAACGACCGTTTGGGAATAAGTATAGGTAAGGTTATTCTGTTTTTTAATATTATTTTGTTCGCAGCTACTGCGTTATTGTTATCTATAGAAGTGGCCATGTATTCTATTTTAACTTTTATTGTTACTGCTAAGGTTATTGATTTAATGATTGAAGGTTTTGAAGATTATGTTGGTTTAATGATTATGTCTGAAAAAATAGATAAAATCAATCAAGAACTTATAAAAACTGTAGGTACTGGCACGACCTTGTATCAAGGTTTAGGCGGGTTTGGTAAACGAGGGGTGCAACCTAATAAGGAAATTATTCATACGGTAATTAATAGAATAGATATTAGACGTACCTATAACTTAATTGACTCTATTGATAAAAATGCTTTTATTATTGAGTTTGATGTAAATAACATTAAAGGCGGTATTTATACCAAATTCCTTTCTAAGGAACGTTTAAAGCAGTTATCGGTAAACACTAATAAAGATAAAGTGTTAAGCACTCAAAACGTAAAAGAAACATAGAATAAACAAGTGTTGCGTTAAGTTGTTTTTATAAGATTTTGTTTCATTTTTAATAGCTTATTCTATAAATGCAACTTAAAAAGATATAGAAGATAACGCAGTTTATATTTTTCTTAAAAACCCACCGTAAAAATTATTCAATTTATGTATATTCAATGTTTATATGTAACCAGATGTAATGGAGGTAAACAAAGAATTAGAGTTAGCTTGGAGTTTTATAAATAATACAGGAAGAAATGTATTTTTAACGGGTAAAGCTGGGACAGGTAAAACGACTTTTTTACATAGACTTAAAATGGAATCCCTAAAGCGAATGGTTGTTGTTGCGCCTACAGGTGTAGCGGCAATTAATGCAAAAGGAGTAACGATACATTCGTTTTTTCAGATGCCTTTTGGACCAATTTTGCCCAACGAAGATTTAGGTAATTCTAAAGGGTTTAATAGAAAATTTAATAAAACGAAAATTAATATTATTAAATCTTTAGGCCTATTAGTTATTGATGAAATTAGTATGGTCCGTGCCGATTTACTGGATGGTATAGATAAAACATTACGCCGTTTTAGAAACAAAAATAAAGTATTTGGTGGAGTACAGTTGTTAATGATTGGCGACTTACAACAGCTTTCGCCAGTAATAAAAGAGGACGAATGGCATTTGCTTAAACCGTTTTATAAAAATGCATTTTTCTTTAGCAGCCACGCATATCAAGAATGCCAAGCGGTCACCGTAGAGTTGAAGCATATTTTTAGGCAAGACAATCCCAAGTTTATAAAAATTTTAAACGAAATTAGAACCAATACTTTATCAGATGCCTCTGCTAATGAGTTAAATAAACGCTACAAACCTAATTTTGTGCCTAACGAAGAAGATGGTTACATTTCGTTAACAACACATAATAATAGGGCAGAGCAGACCAATAATGCAGAGCTAGACAAATTAACCTCTAAAGAACAAGTATATAAAGCAAGTATAGAAGGGAAGTTTCCAGAATATGCTTACCCTAATAAAGAAGAGTTAGTATTAAAAGTTGGGGCGCAAGTTATGTTTGTTAAAAATGACAGTTCTACCGAAAAACGTTATTTTAATGGAAAGATAGGTAAGGTTATTTTATTAGATAAGGATGAAGTGGTTGTAAAATGCCCTGATGATGATTTTAATATTATAACAACTCCTGAAGAATGGGAGAATATTAACTATACAGTAGACCCAGAAACTAAAGAGATTACCGAAGATAAAATAGGATCTTACAAACAAATGCCATTGCGATTGGCGTGGTCTATTACAATACATAAAAGTCAAGGCTTAACGTTCGAAAAAGCAATTATAGATGCACAAGGTGCTTTTGCACACGGGCAAACTTACGTGGCTTTAAGTCGATGCAAATCGTTAGAAGGATTAGTTTTAAAAAGTAAAATAAACTCTAGCCATATTATTAGTGATAGCAATGTGTTATCATTTACAAAATATGCTGAAGAACATCAGCCTGATGAGAAAGACTTACAAAAATCGGAAGCTGAGTTTCAGCTAAGTTTAATAGCAGAGTTATTCGACTTTTTTAAATTTTTATATCCAGTTAGGCGTATTCTAGATATCTATTATAAAAACCGAGGAAGTATTGAAGGAAATTTGGAAACACCATTAAATACAATTAAGGACAGTGTTACTAATTTGCTTAAAGTTGGGGCTAATTTTAAATCGCAACTTAATAATTTGGTTATAGAAACTAAAGGAATTCCAGAAACCAATACTGTAATTAACGAGCGTTTTGTTAAAGCTATTGCTTATTTTAAAACACAAACCGAAGACCAGATTAACACTCCATTTAACACCTTTAGTTTTACCACAGATAATAAAGCATTAGAAAAGGATATTACAAAACAGTTAGATGATTTAGAAGAGCAATTGGCTGCTA
>NZ_JBSHNS010000041.1:0-12219 GCF_053601635.1 Pontimicrobium sp. MEBiC01747 | reverse complement strand
ATTACAGGGAGAACTTGGGTCTATAAAACTTAAAATACGTAAAGCACCATTATAATTCTTTTTAGCTAGTTCAGTTTTTACCTTGATTATATTTTGTTTACAAATTTGTTTTTGATATGCATTATAAGCTTCTATAGATTTATTTTGAATACTGGCATAACACGTTTTTGCCTCTTTAGGAACAGAGGAGAGTAAAGCAATTGCTCGTTGATATTTTTTGGTTTGTATGAGCATATTTGAATCTGCGATAATTTGATCACAATTATTTTTATAATAATCAAGTATTTTGTTTTTTCCTTGCTCAATAAATTCAGTTAATTTAGAGTCAGATTTTGATATTTTAGATATAGCGTTTGTGATAGCCTTTTCTTTAGTGTAACCACTTCCTTTTAGTGATTTTGAATATGATGAAAATATTTTTTTTGTGCTAAATTGTTGTATGTAAAGACTAAAATCAACTTCAATAATAACCATATTTCTCATGCCTTCTATTGTAGATTCATTGAAGATTTCAAACTTAGGATATATTAAAAACTCATTGCTATAACCTTTTCCTGATATTCCATTTGCAGTTACAATATGTTGTATCTTTGATTCTATTTTGGAAATAGATTTTTGAGATAATAGTTCTGAATTATTTGGTAATATAATAGATAATGAAATATTATCGCGTTCTATGTCTGTGTTTTGTGTGTTACTAATATTTAAAGTAAATAAAAGTAAAAGCATAATTATTTGTTTCATAAATTGATTATTGAATTGTAACATTAATTTTTCCTGAGCCTTCAACATCTGTTTTAACAGAAAGCCCTAGTGATATTATATATTTTCGTATTGCTCTCGCTACTTTTGAAGAGCGATAGTTTCTTCCATTTTTGTCTTTTAAAGGCGTTCTAAAATCATCTACAATCATTTCACTGGAGCTAATGCCTTGTAAATGAAAATTATTTTTATAAGCATTATCATCTAGCCAATCTTCCAGAAGGTCTGCTATTAAATCTCCATCTTGGCCTATTTCTGAATCCATATTGTATTCTGAATTTTCATCGAAACCAATACTAATTCTTACAGATCGCCCATTTTCAATAATATCACCGAACTTTGAATTTAGCGTATTTAAAAATTCTTCAGAACAACTTTCTGTTGCTTTTTCAGCTAGTTTGGCAATATCTTCAGTGTAAAATTTACCAGATTGCCCTACTTTATTGGAGAGAGATTGACCAGTGAAAGCATCATAACCTTGTAGTATTAATTTTATAGAGTTTCCACTACTTGATTTTTGTAAAAAGACTTCTACTTCTACATAAAAATCTGCTCCAGATAATCTAATAACTTCTGCTTTTAAGCTTGTTTTTCTATCGCTTCCAACAGCTTGTTCTTTTAAAGCCATTTTTAAAGAACCAACAAAGTCCTTAGTGGTAAAGCCTCTGTTATCGAATGCTTCTTTTACTTTAGTAATCGCAATTCTTTTATTAAAATCACTTTCTAGAACAGTACGTATGTCTTGATTTTCTTTAGTGTACGGAATTACCATTATTGTTGGTTGTGTCGTTTGCGTTTTTTCCTGAGCTTTTATATTAAAGCCTAGAAGTAAAAATGTAAATATTAAAAAGTATTTAATCATAATTAGTGAGTTAAAATCCGAATTTTCTTATTATACCTTGCGTTTCTAAATCTTTTTTCAAGGATTGAATATTAATTTTTATATCGTTGACAACAGATACTTGTTTTTTATTTTTTTGAGAGGGAGAAGCTTCGTAAATACTCATAATAAAAGATTTGTATCTGCTTTTAAAAAAAGTGTTGAAATAGCTAGAATGTTTATTTAATTTAACATTTTCATCTGTTCCAATCATAGGTGTTTCTATGGCAGTATTTGGGATGCCTCGAAAAAAAAGAATTTCGAATGCTTTTTTCTCAGAATCGTATATAGCAGATGATTTGTTTTCACCAAAACCAATACTTCTTAGTTCTATGGTTTTGTGTTTGTCTTCGTTTATTACATTAACTTCTGCTGTTAAAGGTGTATACATTTTTTTAGAGCAAGAAGTAAAAATGAATAGTATTAAAATTAATATGGTGATTTTTTTTTGCATCATGTTTTAGTTTTTAGAATGGCATTCAATTGTTGAGCCCGAATTAAATTTTGAAAGGATGACATCTCCTCCTTTGATAACTCTTGCTTCAGATATTTCATCTCCTTCAATTTTTGTTATTTTTATTCTACCCAGTTCTTTTTTTCGAATTAAATCTTTTCCATTTACGGTCATTTTTATAAGTTCTATTACAGTAAATTCTTGATTTTTTTTTGCACCGTTTAGATTCCCTGTATTGAGTAATACCATTTTTGCTTTGTTTGATTTAGCTTCTGATATTTCTATTATAAATGTTGTTACAGGGAAATGGTTACCAACGAATTTATTTATAGACTTTTGCATACCTTTTAATGCATTGAAAAATGCTTTATCTGGTGTGTTAGAACTGCCGATAGCTCCACTTAAAACCCCACCCATAAGGCTTTGTTTGGGTCTTATTAGTTCACTAGCTAAAACTTGCCCTGTGGCAATATCAATGACTTGTAATGAAAAAGATATTTTACAATCGTAATAAAAAGATGAACTACGTTGTTTTTTTACAATACTTATTTGGCTAATATTTCCTGTAACTATTTGTTCGGCACCTTCAAGACTGTTTTGCTCTACAGTTTTTCCATCTATAAATGCTTCACTTTTTTGTAGTTCTTTTTCTTCTTTTAGTTTTTTATAATTTGTTCGGTCTACAATGTCAAACCTATTGGTATTATAAAAAGACTCTTTTACTTTGTCTTCAATAGCTGTAATATATTTAGAATTAATATTATTTGTTGTTGTCTCAAAAGCCGTTATTGCTATTGTCTTTTTTTGTGCAAAAGCCGTTATATTAATTATAGTAAAAAGTAGAATGATTAGTTTTGGTTTCATGTTGTAGTTATTAAGATAATTGATTAGTATTTTGTTTTCGCATTAATTATTTTCCAATAATCATCTTGATTAGATACGTAGAAGTAAAATTCATGATTATTGGATTTATTACAAGGGTCTTTTGCATAGTATCTAGCATATATAATTTCTAGGTTAGGGTTAACTGTTTCTATTTTTTTTAGTTCGTAAACTGCAATGTTTGTTATACAACCAAACCCTTTACTAGAAGTAAATTTTTTTTTATTGCCCCATTTGGGATTATTAGAAATTAAAAAAGCTTTTTGATATAATTTATTATTTAGTAATTTTAAAAAAAGCTCAACTGCTCCTTTTGCTGTTTTTGGTACCTCTTCTGTTTTTAAGAAGTCAATATTTGGATTTTTTGGAAAATATAATCTTACTATTTTCCATTCGTTGTTATACTTTTTTAAATGAAAATCATACTCTCTATCATCAATTATAAGAGATTCGTCCTCTATGGCATTATATTTTACATTAATAATAGTATCCGCTTCATATCTAGAGTAATAGGTTTTTCCTTCAAAGGTTTTAATATCATAGAATTTCCAATATTTTAAGAATTCTTTAAACTTAGTTAACGAACTCCATTTTTTATGATTGGTAAGTTTATAAGCACTCTCATAATCTTTATTATTTATATTATTGAAAAATTGATTTAATGTATTTTCTGGTGAGTTTTTAGTTATATGTTCAGGCTTGGTATTACTAATTAAGTCTGTTTTAAGCCATATAAGTAGCGAAATACTTAGAAATGTAATGCTTAATAAACTGTATTTTAATTTCTTTAATATACTTTTTCTTCTGTCTTCAGATTTATAATACAGTTGTTCGCACTTAGGACATATTAAATTAATAACGTCTTTATCACTTTGTTTACCAATAGAAAATCTATTTGGACATTTTATTTTGCTACAAGCTTTACTCATTTGGAAACATAATTATTTGACCTGGTTGAATACCAGTAGGTTTTTTTATATCATTATGTTTCATAATTTCCTCTACAGTATAAAAACTGCCATCACTTTTTTTATGAAGCTTAACTATAGAATTTAAATTATCTCCAGCTTTTATAATATATTTTTGTTGGCTTATGTAATTATTCTCGTTTTTGTCACTTATCGTTTTGGTTTTGTGTGTATTAGTAGGAGTTTTGTTATTACTGTTTTCTATAGAAGTAGTTGGACTACTTTTATATGATGAACCAAATAATGTTATTAGTAATAGTAATGTTAATAGGAGAGTATTTAGTTTTTCAAAAGAAAAAGAAAAAAAATTCTTCTGAGTTTTTGGGATAGAGTTTGTTGAGTAATCAATTTCGACTCCAACTACATCTTTATTATGCTTGATTGATGTGTTAATATTTGCATCTTTTTTTGTGCTCTTAACTTTTTCAGGGTTTAAATCTATTGTATAACTGTCATTAATAGTTATAGATTGAAAATTATCTTTAAAATCCGCAATAAAATGCTCTTTAAATACTTCTATCCATTTGTCTAAAGTATCGCTAACCTCATTAAATGACGTAATGACATAATGTTTTATATTAGATGAAGAGTCTTTGTCGAAGAGATTAGTTTTTAATAATATACCTTCGTTTATAAAGGTTTTAATATAATTTAAAACTTTTTCTGTACCATCTTCATCTAGTTTTTTACCTTTAATCTCAATCCAAATTCCAAAATTACGGCCGCCTCGCGATTTGCCATGTTGCCCAACGCCTGTTAAACCATATTCGGCATATTGTATTTTTGTTTTATTGTCTTTAACTATATACTTGCATTCTAATTTATGACTAGAATTACTTTTATCTAAACCATTTACTTTATTAGAAAATTGAGATGGATAGGCGGTGAAACCTTCCCCAGGAGAACCAAAAAAGAAAACATCTATTTGTTGTTTATCTACAGTCATAGTTTATTATTTTATCCGAAAAAGCTAAATGATTTAAAACACCTTTCTATGTGTTTCCATAATTCTTGGGGGTAAAAGTCATCTGAGTGTATCCAACGTTGTAGTTGACTATCTGGAATATCTTGAAAGTCGCCATTAGAAAATGGAACAAATTTCACAGGGATTTTTAAATCTTTTAAGGATCCCAAAAAATCACTATAATTAGTATTATTATATAAACTCTTTTGAAACTCTCTTACGTTAGGCTTATTACGGTCATATAGATTACGTTGTTTGTCGCATTTGTTATATAGTATTATAACATCATCTTTCTTTCTATTCATCATACTAACTAACCTAGCTAGCCTAGAAGAATATGCGATAGGGTCGCTATCCATAAGCATACCTTCTTCAAAGAAGAAAATAAAGACTTTGTTTATTTTAGAATTATTAAAGATGCTAGTTAAATATGCTGGAAATCCTATATTATGAGGGTTTCTTACATCAAAATAAGCTTCTCCAGGTGCTTCTAAGAATTGACAATGTAGTTTAGAGTTTTTAAAAACATCTAAAACTAAAAAGTCCATGTTTGCTGTACGTTTAGCATTAAAATTAGGTTGGTGTAAATCGTCTTTAAATTCGTTAATAGAATCTATATATCTTTTATCTTTTCTATAGGTTTGGTTTGGTTCTATTTTAACACTTTTAGTGTTTTTTAAATAGTGTATTAAACGCATTAAAGTCACCGTTTTTCCTACTTCTCTTGGTCCAACGAAAACAACAACGTTTTCATGTAATTGTCCCGTTATTACTTCTTGTATAGTGGTTGGTTCTTGGTTCTCTATTTTGGGTTTAGAAGTTTGCGAAATGTGTTTGTTTGGTGTTGTATTAGAATCATCATCAATGTTCCATTTATCTTTATTGTTTTCCATAATTTAATCTTCTTTTAGTATTACAAAATAAAATATAATGAAGGCTGCTAAGTCTAAAATAAAGGCTATGGCAACGCTTAACCAGAAAGAACTTAAATAAGCTCCTTGTTGTTTTTTGGGGTAATTTTTCACAAAGGGTATTAAGTATGATATTTTTTCGAGTTTAAAACTTGGTACTGGCAATTCTAACTCTTCCTCTAGTTTTTCGGCTTTAGTAAATTCTTTAACATCATTTATGTTTTGAACTAATCCTGTATTGTAACATTCATATAATTGTTGGTAATATTCATGGGCATCTGAAATAGTTTGTTTTATTTCTATACTAACCATATCATATAAAAAACTATTTTTTTCTTCTAAATCTGTAAGAATTTTACCTCTGGTGTCAGCGTCATTACAGTTATCTAAGTTTCCAATAATTGCGTTCATAGAACCTATTCTGGTATTAAGTTCTGTAAACATCATATCTGCCATTTCGTTGGCTAATTTTCTACAACTAGATTCACTTTTTTTTCTTCCAGAGGGAGGTGTTATAGAAAATCCAGGCATACTTTTTTGCACTTTACTCATTAAGGAATCTGCAGCAGCTCCATGCCCGCAATTTTCAGGGTTTTTAACCTCTTTTTTGTAATCTAGAATTCTACTGGTTACAAACTGTCTGTAATCATTAATTACTTTTTCTCCTACAGTTAATTTATTTCTCTCAATATTCTCTATTGCTATTTTGGCGTCGTTAAGTTCATTTTTGCGAATATCTTGTAGTTTTAACTGTGTAAAAAGTTTATGAGTATTAGTAGATAGACTAACACCCCAAAGGATAAGAAATGTAACTACAACAAATAAAAACTTTAAGACACTTACTCTTCTTTCTTCTAGAATTTGCTTGAGTACGCCAAGAAACATTGCCATAGTAATAACAAAGGCTATACCTATTAAGTAAGCCACAACTATTGGAATGTCGAAGGAAGAGTTTAAAGATTCGGATGTTGCCCAAACACTTATAGCAGCTAATACCAAATAAACAATAATACCAAATACTTTTTTGCTAGTTATAGGGCCGTCTAGTGGATTAAAAAATATATTCATAATTTAAATTTTTAAGATTAGTTTATTTGTTTCGTTGTTTATTTCCCAACTTTTAAATCTGTCTAAAAAAGTTCTTCCTAATAAAATGATGTCTTCAGAGTTATTAATAGAGCAGCGTACATTTTTAATGACAGTGTTATTTAATCTTATAAAAGGTATGGTGAATCGTTGTGATTTTACAATGCTTCCATCTGCAATGCTATATAAACCAGAGGGTAAATAATCTTTAATTTTTATTATACCTTTTTCTAATAATCTTTTTTCAAAATGCTTAGATATTGAAACATCACTGGCACCTGAATCTAGAATAACATCTGCTTTAATACCTCCTATATTAATGTTTAAATAAGAAACACCGTTTTGTTTTTTTAAAACAATACTTTCTGTTTTATTGAGAGTCTTTATTTTTTTAATGGTATAATCTTCTTTTTTATTTTGCGTTTTATTCAATTCAAAAAGAATATAATTTAAAACGGTTAGTACTTTTTCTTGGTTTTCAAGAGAACTTAAATAAAAAAGATGAATAAAATCGTAATGATTGTATGCCATAGGTCTATCACAAAAATCTTTAGAAAAGTTTATTTTTAAAGCTTCATTTTCCATCTTGAAACAGTTTTTTGAACCGTCTAAACATTTTAAAGCAATGATTTTTTTTGTTTTATTATTTTTTGTTTGGGCTAGAGTAATTTTAGAAGACAGGAATGAAATTTCGTTATAATTAATATTAGATTGTAAATAGCTATTGTCTATAACAGATTTATTATCATCCCATATATATTTAATATTAATTTCATTTTTAACAACACTAAAAGCTATCCTTTTTGTGCCTTTATAAATATTAATTTGATTAGACAAGTCTTCGTTAACTACCTCCTCAAGATATGTTATAGCTTCATCTATACTTAACTGCTGGGAGAAGCTAGCAGTAGTAGATAGTATAAGAATGAAAGCCATCTTTTTAAAAAAGGCTTTAAGGAGCGATGTTTTTCGTCTTTTAGAGATTTCTTTTATTAAAAAAAGAGGCGTATGTTGAAAAATAAATAGATTATTTTTTTCTATTTTATTCATGAGCTGGTTTGTTTAAATAAATAGATTAATTTTTAGCGTTATTTATTTCTTTAAAGTTGAGAAGTCTATTTGTAATTTTATTACGGCTTTCCGTAATGTTGTATGCTTTTTATTTTTGAAGCCATAAATATTAACTTGTCTGTTATATTTTAGCAGTTATTTTTTTAAGAAAAGCATATTTAATTGTCTTCTAAAGTTTTTTATGTATCTCTACAATTTCCATTTCTACATATATAAATAACTCATGAATCTTTTAGTTCTTTTTTTTCTAATTGCGTATAGGTTATTTAATTGCAATAGGGACATTTTTTACTTTAGCCATGGTGGTTATTTTTAAGTTAATGATTAATATTTTTTTATTGTTAAGCGTTTAACAATATTACATATAACTCCTTCTTTCATCAATACGGGATTTCCCTTAAATTGTATTTTAAAGTTCTAAATGATAGTATTTTAAACTACTTTAGTATTAATAATTACACTTATGCCTAAATCTATTTTTATATTTTACTTTTATTCCTGTTTGTTTTTAGCGTCTATAAGTACTATAGATTTAAATCTTTATTCTGAAACATTAACGGTATTACTAAAAGAAGCTAAAAGTTTAGAGAAACAGGCAGAATATAAGCAAGCAATATCTGTATATAATGAAGCTCTAGAATTAGCTTTAGAAGAAAATTTAATAACAGATGCTAGTTTTATTTATAAAAAAATAGGACTTATTTATTACAAACAGAAAGATTATAACAAAGCATCCATAAACTTAAAAAAAAGCATAAAAAAAGACTCTATGTCTCAAAATGCAGCAGATTCATATTTTAATTTAGCCCTTATTTATAGAAAATTAAAAGAAAAAGATAGTTTGTTATGGAGTTTAAATAATGCTGTTAAACTCTATGTTAAAAAAGAAGACTCTAAAAAGAAATTTTCAACGTTTTCTAAAGCTGGTATTTTATATAAGAAATTAGGTTATAAACAAGATGCTATTAAGCATTTATTGCTAGCTTATAATGGTTTTAATACGTTAAAAATGGATGCAGAAAAAGCTACTGTTAGTGGAAATATTGGAGATATTCAAATACAATTAGGGCATCTAGAAATTGCAAAAAAGTATTATCAAGAGCACCTTTATTTACGACTTAAAACTAAAGACTCCCTTAAAATTTCATTTGCATATAATAACTTGGCAAACTTCTTTTTAAAATTAAAACAATACGATTCGGCTAGTTACCATTATAATAAAGCTTTAGTACTTCAAAAAGCTCTTAACAATAAGAAAAATGCAGGAAAGACATTAAGTAACTTGGGTATAGTTTATTATCTACAAAATAATAATGACACTGCCAAGAAAATGTATAAAGAAGCACTTACTTTAAAAAAAGAAACTAATGATACATTGTCAATAGTACAAACAGTAAATGAGTTAGCATTAATAGCTATTGAAGAGAGTTTATTTAAAGAAGCTAAAGCATATATAGATGAAGCAGAACTCTATTTATCCTCAGTCATTAATAAAGACGTATTACTTAGAAATATTGAAGTAAAATCTAAGTATTATATGGGAATAGAAGATTATAAAAAAGGGTATTTATATAAAGAAGAAGAACTTAAAATATATAAAGAGCTTTTTAACGAAAAACATTCTAAAGTAATACAGCAGTTGCAGGAAGAGTATGAAAGTAAACTTAAACAACAAAAAATAGATGAATTGTCTTATAGTAATACTGAAAAAAAACAAACGATAAACAATCAAAAAAAGAAGCTAGAAAATCAAACTATTCTATTAATTATTTTGGTGGGGTTAATAGTTTTATTAATAGCATTCTATGTGTATTTAAAGCAACAACAAAAAATTAAAGAACAACAGCAAGAGTTTAAAAAATTAGAAGCAGTATTTAATGGTCAAGAGCTTATAAAAGAGCGAATAAGTAAAGATTTACATGATATTATTACTACTAATTATGATGGTATAAGATTAAAAATATTAGCATTATCTAAAGCAACCAATCCAGAAAGTATAGGTAAAACTATAATTAATGATATTAAAGATGTTAATCATCAAATTAAATTAATATCTCATAGATTATCTCCATTAGGAGACAAAATACAAAAAGCTACCCTTAGAGAAATAATAGTATCTCAATTATCCGAATTTCAACACTATAGAAAAATATTTGTAGATGTAGAGTTACCATTACCAAAGGTGTTAGACGTAATGACTTTAAATGCCCAAACAAATCTTTATGGAATACTATTAGAAGTCTTAAGTAATATAGAAAAACATTCTAGAGCTACAGAAGTAAAAATAACTCATTTTATAAACGATAAAACTATTTTAAATTTTAAAATATGTGATAATGGTATAGGATTTCAACAAAAAGATAACATCGAGGGTATAGGCCTTATAAATATTAAACAAAGAGCTTTATTACTAGGCGGGAAACACGAATTTAATGTAACAGAGTCTGGAGTATGTATTTATTTAAAAATCCCTATAAAAGAGAATTTAAAATGAAAAAAATACTAAACATATTATTGGTTGAAGATTCAAAATCTTATGCTCAAGGAATGCAATTACTTCTGGCACAGCATCCACTAATTAACACTGTACAACATGTAGATAGTTATGACGCTACATTAACATGGTTAAAAGAAAAAGATGTTGACATAATAATATTGGACTTGAATTTCGAGACAAATACGTTTGATGGGTTTATTATAGCTAAAAAAGTAAAACAGTTATATCCAAAAATAAAGATTATGATTTTAACTCAACATACTAGGCAAATTCATTATAATAGATTGTTTAACGAGTGTAATGTAGATGCTTATTTAGATAAGCAATTAGGAGTAGAAGAGACCTATGAAGCTATTGGTGTCATTATGCAAGGAGGTAAATATGTAGATGATAACATTAAACAAATGTTAGAGATAGAAAAGTGGATGCAGGCTTCTAAACGAGAACATGAGGTTATAATAGAATTAATTAAGGGTTTTACTCAAAAAGAGATTGCCGATAAATTATGTATTTCGCCAAAAACTGTAGAAGTACACCTTAGAAACTTGTATGATAAATTTAATGTAAAAAATGCTCCAGAATTAGTAAGTAAGTATATGAGATATAAAAATGCTAATAGAGAAAATGTAGAAGAAAGTACAGCGCCTTTTAAATCTATAGAATAAAAAAGCAGCGATAAATACCGCTGCTTTTAAAACTGTAGAACAATATTATTCGTTAGGTTCTAATTCTTCATCGTCACCTTCATGCTCAGGTGTTGGGTCAGAATTATCTTCATTAATTTGTTCTATGTTAGTGAATTGCTCATCATCTGGAGAGCAAGACGTCATTACTAAAGCGAAAGCTAATAGAATGAATGTTACACATTTTTTCATGACACATAAATTTTGTGTCCTGATCAGGAATAGCCTAAAACCGTTATCAGGCTATGTTAAACATTACGGTTCCTTTGCAAAGGGTATTTCGCTCTGAAATACAGTAGCAAATATGTGACTGAAAAGAAGTTATTTATATGGTTGGTACTATAAAGTCCTATAGTATAGGATTTGGTACTATAAAATAATGGTAATTATAATTTTAATGCGTAAATAATATATGAACCCAATAGTTGAAGCTTATTTATTAGCAAAAGAAAAAGCGCTATTAGTCTATTTAAAAGATTTACAAGAAGGACAAATAAGACAATGCCTTTTAGATTTTATTGAAGTTATAGAAAGCAATTCAGAACAAGAAAGAATAATTCTGAGTTATATGCGTGTTCGAAATATAAAAACAATTCAAGACGTTAAGAACAGTTGCAAACCAGATGATTTTAAATCTATAATTACTTTTTTAAAAAAAGGAAGTAGTCCTAATAAACCAGGAACTATTCAGTTAACTAAAATGCTGCTAGAGTTCGATATAACAACAAGCAAAGCAGTTAAAGAAATAATTAAAATACCAAAAGATACTAGGCTTAATACAGCAGAAATATTAAAACATTTAGTAGAGGTATACCTAAAGAGTCCCAATTTTAATAGTATAAAAATTAATGGAGATGTCGATGGGAAGATTGGTGTTTTATCTATGGAAGAGTATTATATTTTACTCTCTTATATATCTTATGAAGATACATATAATAGAGATAGTTTATTAAAGCTTGAAAAAGAATATAGCTATTCTAAATGGTCAGATACTATTAGCCCAAATGAATTATCTCAAGACTATATAACCGAAAATATTATAAATAATAATAAAGTTATTA
>NZ_JBSHNS010000040.1:0-3058 GCF_053601635.1 Pontimicrobium sp. MEBiC01747 | reverse complement strand
ATATAGTAGGGCATACTATGCAATATCACCCGCATGGAGATGCAAGTATTGCAGATGCCATGGTACAAATAGGCCAAAAAGATTTGTTAATAGATACGCAAGGAAACTGGGGAAACATTTTAACAGGAGACCGTGCTGCTGCCTCACGTTATATAGAAGCTCGTATTTCTAAATTTGGATTAGATGTCGTTTATAATCCTAAAATTACAGAATGGCAAGCCTCTTACGATGGGCGTAGAAAAGAACCCGTTAATTTGCCAGTAATGTTTCCGTTACTATTAGCACAAGGAGGAGAAGGTATTGCTGTAGGGTTATCTACTAAAATACTACCACACAACTTTATAGAACTTATAGACGCTTCAGTAAAACACTTACAAGGCAAACGATTTACGTTAGTACCAGACTTTCCAACAGCAGGAATTGCAGATTTCTCTAATTATAATGATGGATTAAGAGGCGGTAAAGTACGTGTAAGAGCTAAAATATCTCAACGCGATAAAAACACTTTGGTTATTACCGAAATTCCTTATGCTACAACAACATCCTCATTAATAGACTCTATTTTAAAAGCAAACGATAAAGGGAAAATTAAAATAAAGAAAATAGAAGATAACACGGCTGCTGAGGTCGAAATTTTAATACACTTACCATCTGGGTTATCCCCAGACAAAACTATAGATGCCTTATATGCCTTTACAAGTTGCGAATCTTCAATATCACCTTTAGGATGTGTTATCGAAGATAATAAACCATTGTTTATTGGCGTTTCTGAAATGCTACGCCGTAGTACAGATAATACAGTACAATTACTAAAACAAGAATTAGAGATAAAACTTGGAGAGTTCGAAGAACAATGGCATTTTGCAAGTTTAGAGCGTATTTTTATAGAAAATAGAATATACCGCGATATTGAAGAAGAAGAAACATGGGAAGGCGTTATACAAGCAATAGATAATGGGTTAAAACCACACATAAAACATTTAAAACGAGAAGTTACCGTTGAAGATATTACACGTTTAACAGAAATTAGAATTAAACGTATTTCTAAATTTGATATAGACAAAGCACAGCAAAAAATTGATGCTTTAGAAGACCAAATCGCTGAGGTAAAACACCATTTAGCTAATCTTATAGATTATGCTATAGCGTATTTTACACGATTAAAAAAGGAATACGGAGAAGGAAGAGAACGTAAAACAGAAATTAGAACCTTTGGTGATGTAGATGCTACAAAAGTAGTAATACGTAATACTAAACTCTATGTAAATAGAGAAGAAGGTTTTATAGGGACTTCTTTACGCCGAGATGAGTATGTGTGCGATTGTAGTGACATTGATGATATTATAGCCTTTACTAACGATGGTAAAATGATGGTTACCAAAGTAGACACAAAAACCTTCATTGGTAAAAATATCATTCACGTAGCTGTCTTTAAAAAGAAAGACAAACGTACCATTTATAACATGATTTATAGAGATGGTAGTAAAGGACCATCGTACATAAAACGTTTTGCTGTAACAGCAATGACTAGAGATAAGGAATACGATTTAACCAACGGGAATAAAAGCTCTAAATTATGGTACTTTTCGGCAAACCCTAATGGAGAAGCAGAAGTTATTAGTTTATATTTAAGGCAAGTTGGAAGCGTTAAAAAATTAAAATGGGATATAGACTTTGCCGATATTTTAATAAAAGGAAGAGCCTCTAAAGGAAATTTGGTAACCAAATACCCAATTAAAAAAATAGAACTTAAAGAAAAAGGAGTTTCAACACTAAAACCTAGAAAAATATGGTTTGATGAAACTGTACGACGCATTAATGTTGATGGTAGAGGAGAGCTGTTAGGAGAATTTAGAGGAGAAGACCGTATACTAATCATTAACCAAAAAGGAATCGCAAAAACAATTATTCCAGAAGTAACTGCGCATTTTGATGATGACATGATTGTTATGGAAAAATGGATTCCTAAAAAACCTATATCTGCTATTTATTTCGATGGCGAAAAAGAGAAATATTACGTAAAACGTTTCTTAATCGAAAATGAAAGTAAAGAAGAATCATTCATTACAGGGCATGAGAAATCGCAATTAGAAATAGTGTCAACAGATTGGAAACCCTTAGCAGAAGTTGTTTTTGCGAAAGAACGCGGTAAAGACAGAAAGGATAATTTAGAAGTTAATCTAGAAGAATTTATTGCTATAAAAGGTATAACAGCATTAGGGAATCAATTAACAAAAGATAAGGTAAATCAAATTAACTTGTTAGACCCAATTCCTCATGAAGCTCCAGAAGAAGTTCATGCAGAAGATATAGAAGTTGTAGACGAAGAGAATGTAACTAATTCTAATGATGCAAAGGATACTACAGATGATCAACCAACGTTATTTTAAAATGAATACTCTATTTTTCTCTATACTTTTAGTATTATGGTAGTTAAAAAGTACTTTTCTTTTTTATTAGTATTTGCGGTAAGTATCTTATTTGCACAAGAAGACCTTGTTGAAAATGTAGTATTTCCTAACCCAGATGCAGCAGTTACAATGTTCTTAAAAGACAATAGCATTTATGGAGAGAATAATTTTAATGGCCCTGTAAAAAACATTACTATAAAAGTAAAGCATTTAGATAATGGAGATTTAACAAGCAAATCTAACATAGATATGTTTTACAGTTTAAAAAGTAAACTAGAAAAAGTAATTAATAAAGAAACCCTATACACAGGCATAGAACCATGTAATTGCGCTGATGAAGAAGATAAAAGTACGGTAGAGTTTGTTGATACAACCTTTTATACTATTGGTTCTTTAAAAAATATTAAAAATGTAAAACCTACCGCTATAGATACATTAACAGGTGCATTAGAGTTAAAACCTAATCATTGGTATAAAAACAAGTTGCTTGTACAGAAAATTAAGGATGATGCAAAAACTGTTTATGTATACGATGATAAAAAACGACTAATTGAGGAACATAGCTATATTCGTGATATATTAGAAAGTGAAGATGAAAATAACCCAGCAATGGTTACGGCATTTTATAAAAACTATATGGCTAAAGC
>NZ_JBSHNS010000039.1:0-544 GCF_053601635.1 Pontimicrobium sp. MEBiC01747 | reverse complement strand
GTACATACGCATCCCCAATAGATCGTAAAAAAGTAATAACCTCTCGTTATGGCTGGAGAAACAGAAGAGCACACAAAGGCATAGATATCGATTTAGTAACTGGCGATAGTGTTCGTGCTATGTTTGATGGTAAAGTACGCTACGTAAACTACCATTCCGGACATGGTAAAACAGTAATTGTTAGGCATTATAACGGACTGGAAACAGCCTACACACATTTATCTAAACAATTAGTAAAAGTAAACGATAGTGTTAAAAAAGGACAAGTTGTCGGCAAAGGTGGTACTACAGGAAATGCGAGAGGAAGTCACTTACATTTAGAAGTGAGTTTTAAAGGGATCTATATACACCCAGAATATTTATTTGATTTTAATGAAGGTAATACCATACGCTCTCAAAACGTATGGGTTACAAAAAAATGGGTAACACCTTATATTCATAACTCAAAAAGACAAAGCAAAATTAAAGTATGCAATACTTTTGACGAAGCAATAGAAAGCGAAAAAAAACAAGAACAAATCTACGTTGTTAAGCGTGGCGATAC
>NZ_JBSHNS010000038.1:0-1745 GCF_053601635.1 Pontimicrobium sp. MEBiC01747 | reverse complement strand
AGTTAACAGATTATGTGTCTGGAATTGTAACTCAAAATTGGGTTTACAAAGACGATAAGTTAATGCAATCTATTTATAAATCTAGTAGTGACGATACTGTATATACGCAAGACTATAGTTATAATAACAATACAATAATTATAAATGAATTCAATACTTCTTTTTCATTTTACGATAATAAAACAGAAGAGTATAATAGCAAGTCTATTTATAAATATGATGAGCATAACAATCTAGTATCCTATAAATATATAAATATAGAAGACGGAAAAGACATTTTAGTAACAGATGCAATTTTAAAAATAACTTACTATTAAAATTTCAACTCATTTCTAATAGCATATAATTCATTCCAAATACTACTATTTCTAGGTTTAGGAGATACTAATCCAATAATATATGCCGTATTAGTCTGTTTATTATTAATAACCTCTATAGCTATATTTAATACTACTTTTTCTCCAGAATTAAAAGTGTCTAAATATAAAACCTTACCGCTATAAATATTCTTTCTTCGTTTTAAAGAAACCGTAATGTTAGAAGAATCTATTTCTATTTTTTTAGAATTAGCTACAGTTTGAGAAAGACCTCTATAATAACTATGTAAAAACTGTTTTAACTTACGTTTTGGTAGTTTCACATTTTCATTAATAGTAATTACAAAAGCATAAGAAAAATACTTTTCTGCTTTCGTATTAAACATTCCAGGAGCAAAACGTAATTCTTCAAAACCATTATAATCAAAGCTTGGCGCAAAATCTAACGGTAAATCTATTTTTTCATATCTCCAATCTGTTGGCGTTTTTAAAATGATGCCTTCCTTATTTTGAGCTATAGAAAAGTGAAAGCCTAAAAAGAAAATAAGAGCTATACTATTTAATTTATGTTTCATATTAAGTATTGCGTTTTTTTGTTTTATAACCTAAAAATTCAATAAATAAAGAGAATGCAATTGCAAAATATAAATACCCTTTTGGTATTGCTCCAATTGCCTTATTAAATAATTTTGTGTGCGATAGATGTGCAGCTTCAGTAATTAACATAAAACCAATTAGAATTAAAAAAGCTAATGCTAATAATTGTAAACTTGGGTGTGTATCTATAAATTTTCTAATTTTATTAGCAAAACCTATCATTACTGCAATAGAAATAACAACAGCAGTAATCATTAATATAAGGTTATAATTATGGTTTTCAGACAATCCATTTGTCATACCAACAGCAGTTAAAATAGAGTCTATAGAAAAAATAAAATCTATAATTAAAATCTGCACAATAGCTTGTTGTAGCGACTTAATAGTTTTGCCTTTAACTTGATCTTTATCATGATCTGGAGTTTCAACTTTTTCTCTTATTTCGGAAGTAGATTTATAAATTAAAAACAACCCACCAACAAATAAAATAATAGCTTGGTAACTTATTTCTACACTTAGCCAACTTAAATTAAGCTTATAAAAAGGTTCCGATAAACCTACTAAAAACGAAACAAAAAACAACAAAATAATACGTTGTACCATAGCTAGTAAAAGCCCAATATTTGTAACTTTTTTTCTTTTCTCTTCAGGAAGTTTATTAGCAGCAATAGATATAAAAACAATATTATCTATACCAAGAATAATTTCTAAAAAGGTAAGTGTAATTAATGCAAATATGGCATCGCTGGAGGTTAAGAACTCTATCATAAAAATGCAGTTAAAATTTAAAAGCTTTTCCCTTTTGCTTTTTAGTCTCCCCTACATAGGAAT
>NZ_JBSHNS010000037.1:0-2384 GCF_053601635.1 Pontimicrobium sp. MEBiC01747 | reverse complement strand
CTATAGCAACGTATAACAACTCTTCTCTAAGGCTATTTCCTAAATGGTTTTTTGCCTTTAATTCTTTTTTAAGCGCTTTTAAACGTTTATTATCTTTTGGAGTTCTACTATCTTCTGGTTTATATAATAATTCGTAATAGGCTTTAAAAGCGGTTTCCATCTCTGGGTCTACTGTACTATATAATCCAAAAAACTCTGAGGTTAATAACTGGTCTGCTCTAAACTCTGAAGGGTTTGGTAAATCGTTTAATACTTCTAGTTTACCGTTATTAGATTTTAATACATAGGTTTCGTTTGCTTCTATACCTTTTAAGCATAAAGGGTCATGTGTTGTTACTAAAAACTGTACGTTTGGGAATGTTCTGCGTAAGCGTTTTACTATTTGCATTTTCCACCGTGGGTGTAAGTTTGCACCTATTTCGTCTATAACTACAAAACCAGATGCATTAGCTATGCTTTCGTTATTTCTTAATAGACCTTCAATAATATTACAGCCTAATGTTATAACAGATTGGTAACCGTCGCTTAACTCATTAAAATAGTGTTGTATTCCTGTTTCATTATAGGTATACCAAACTTTATGATTTTCTAAATCTCTGTTTATTATTGCTTTGTTCTCCAACATTAGTAAATCTAATATGGCTATAGAGACATAATTAAATTGATTTTCTGATAATTGAAGAATAAAGTTTAATGCATTATGTAATGGTATTGCTGGATTAAAAAAGTTATCGACAAAGCATCCTCCCTTAAATCTGTTTTTACCAAATAGTTTTTTATTTGCATGCTTAAATGGCCCAAAGGCTATAATAGAGTGTTCTATAAAGTAGTTTTTAGGTAAGCTATATGTTATTTTGTTACCGATGTTAACGACATAATTATTGGTAGAACTATTAAACAGAAGGCTTACCTCTGCATCTTCGTTTTGATGTCTTTTAATTTCCTCTTTTTTAAAGGTTAATCCATAATAATCTCTACCTATTAATGCTTTTAAAGTTGCCGATAATGCAGAACTTTTACCTACTCCATTTTCGCCTATTAAAATCGCCCAACCTGCGTTTCTTTTTTCTGTTCTATTAAATTTAATATTAAGGTTATCTATGGATTTATAGTTTCTTATAGCTATAGAATCTACTTTAAACTTAGTTGGCCAGTTACTAAACTGATTATCCATTGCTGCTTCATCATCTTCTTTTATATTAATTTTAAAGGCTTTTTTAAATTTCGATGGTGCATTATTAAGTTCTAGGCTTCTATTTGGTCCTAAAAAGTACTGCCTTAAAAAGTATCTTAAAATACCTGAAAATGGAATAGCATTAGTAAATAAAAGTTGTTCTGCTCCTTCTAATTTAACATCTATTTTATATTCTTCTTTTTTATCGAATTGTGATGGTTCTAAGGTTTCTTTTATTTCCGAACCTATATACTGGTCTAAGTCTTCTAAAGCGCTTTGTCTAGATGCTACTAGTTTTCTTCTATTTAAATCTAAAATATCTATTGTTATGTTGCCTCGTTTGGTTTTAGAGTATATTCTTCCTTTTTCATCGTAATAAAAATAGTGTTCTGGGTTTTCGTATTCTGGATCTATAAATACTGGTGACTCCACATTATACAGGGCTTCTTTACCATAGTATCGTACCGATGTTCTATTTTTTAATACAGGGAAATAGTTACTTTTACTGTGTTTACAATCTATACAGACTGGAAAAAGATTATTCCATATCACTGCTAACCACCAGTAATGTTCTTGAGAAATTAATCCACTTGTATCTGCAGCCGAATAATTTGGCCTATAATGATCTATGGTTCTTCCTTTTAGGGTTAAAGGCGATTCGCAATAGGCACATTTATGGTTAGTTTTCTCTAATAACTCCCGCTCTACATCAGCTAATTCTGCTTCTATGTCTTCTACAGGGAATTTTGTTTGGCTGCGTGCTTCTATAGGTTTAGAGAAATGCCGTGCTATTCTATTTTTAAGCACTTTCGCTCTTGCCGATTTAAAAAAAGCTGGTTCTTTTATTTTAGTCGTTTTAATCATAGTAGCGATACTAATTACAAAATATATTTTACATTAGTTATTTTATTTACTGTTAATGGTTTCCATTATTTCCCTAAAACTACTTAGTCCAGATTCTATGTTTTCAATAATCTCATTGGCTAATATGTCTGGGTCTGGTAAATTGTCTAAATCGGTTAAGCTTTTGTCTTTTATCCAGAAAATATCTAGGCTTGTTTTGTCTCTTGCTATTATATCTTTATAGCTATATTTTCGCCATCTTCCTTCTTCATTATCTTCACTCCAGGTTTCTTTTCGCTTATTTATATTGTTTCCATTATATAGGTCTATAAACTCTTTTAAGTGTTCTTGACGCATTGGGCTTTTC
>NZ_JBSHNS010000036.1:0-7084 GCF_053601635.1 Pontimicrobium sp. MEBiC01747 | reverse complement strand
AAACAGTATTATTGAAGATGCTAAAATAGCTGGTGTATTAAATGTCGCCTACGACCTAGATGACAATACCACTGTATTACAAGGCAGTCCTATTACAAAAAATGGGATTACTTATTTACCTATGCAATTTGATAAAGTCGGCTTAATTGATGGCCCTGGAAATGAAATCACTACTTTGATTGCTGCTTTATATGCCGCAGATCAATTATTAGAATTCCCTTCTTTAGAAGAGCAACAAACCATTCCGAAAATGGTTAATTTCTATCAACAAGGAAATTTATTAATTCATTGTTACGATGGTGGCAGCCGTTCTGTTACAGTAACCGCGCTTTATATATATTATAAGTTTAGCCCTAAAAACAACGGAGTTCCACTAGCTTTTGAAGATATATACAGCCAGCTTATATGCTATCGTTGGACAGCAGGGGCGCCTAACGGACACCCAACAGAAGGCATTTGCGATGCAGCATATAAAGTTTTAGACACCTACTCTGAATTATTTCCAGAACCTATTTTAAAGGATTAATCCATAAATATAAAAAAGCCGTCAATTAGTTTTTATAAAAGAGAAGATTATGTTTATTTTTGGACAAAACGATTTTGGAAATGGATACAATTCTTACTTTTTTATCAACTATTTCATGGTGGCTTTGGATTATTATTGTTTTAGCAATTATAGCTCTACGAGATATTATTCAGAAAAAACATACCATTAGTCATAACTTTCCTATTGTAGGACATATTCGTTATCTATTTGAGAGTATAGGACCAGAAATACGTCAATACTTTGTTGCTAATAACAGAGAAGAATTACCTTTTAATCGTATAGAACGTGGTTGGATTTATGCTTCTGCAAAAAAAGAAAACAACTATGAAGGTTTTGGAACAGATAGAGATATTTACGCTCATCAGCATATTTTTATTAATAATGCAATGCTTCCTTATAAAATAGAAAAAGACCACCCTAATACAATAGACAAAAGTTTTTTACCATGTGCAAAAGTTATTGGCGAATATAACAACCGTAAACGTCCATTTAGGCCAGCTTCTGTAATTAATGTATCTGCCATGAGTTTTGGTTCTTTATCTGCTAGAGCTATAGACTCTTTAAATAAAGGAGTACACATGGCTGGCGCCTACCATAATACAGGCGAAGGTGGTTTATCGCCTTACCATAGCAATGGTGGTGATGTAATTTTTCATTTTGGAACAGGCTATTTTGGTGTTCGTGCGGAAGATGGTGGCTTTTCTATGGAAAAAATGATACAATTAGTTGAAAATAATCCTTTTATTCGCGCTATTGAAGTTAAATTATCTCAAGGGGCTAAACCTGGAAAAGGAGGTGTATTACCCGGGTCTAAAATAACTCCAGAAATTGCAAAAATTAGAGGTGTAGAAGTTGGTAAAGATGTACTTTCTCCTCCAAACCATAAAGCATTTTCTAATGTTCCAGAATTAGTTGATTTTGTTGAACGCATAGCAGATGCAACAGGGCTTCCTGTGGGAATAAAAGCTGCTATTGGTAAATTAGAACAATGGGAAGAGCTTGCAGATATTATGCTAAAAACAGGTAAAGGCCCCGATTTTATTACAGTAGATGGTGGCGAAGGTGGTACTGGTGCTGCGCCTCCAAGTTTTGCAGACCATGTTTCATTACCATGGGTTTATGGATTTAGCGATATTTACCGCTTATTTCAATCTAAAGGATTAAACGAACGTATTGTATTTATTGGTAGTGGAAAATTAGGGTTTCCGGCTAAAGCTGCTATGGCTTTTGCAATGGGTGTAGATTGTATTAATGTTGCTCGTGAAGCCATGATGAGTATTGGTTGTATACAAGCACAAGTATGCCATACTAACAGATGCCCCGCAGGAGTTGCTACGCAAAGTAAATGGTTACAGCGTGGTATTGACCCGACATTAAAATCTGTTAGGTTAGCGCAATATTTTAAAACCTTTAGAAAAGAGTTTATAGAAATAACACATGCTGCTGGTTACGAACATCCATGCCAATTAAAAATGAGTGATATTGAATTAAATATTGATGCACATAAACTCTCTACAGAATTAGATAAAACTTATTTATACGAAAAAACGCCAGTTCCATTTACTGGTATGCAATCATTAAAAAACTGCAACTATCTTGGAGCTTCAAAAGCGATGAAAGCTTAAATAAAGCATCTCTTTTTTATACTTAATTTTTCAAAAAAACTTGTTTTCTTGTACAATAAAAGAAAACAAGTTATGTTTGCTCTTTAAACTTACTTGTACATGAATGCCGACAGAATTATTGACCTTTTATTAAATATTTTACCAGCTCTTATTGTTGGACTTGCTGCTTATTTCTTTTTTAAAGAACATGTTAACAATGAAGACCGTAGAAGAAATTACTTATTACGCAAAGATTTAGAGGTTACAGTACTTCCTACGCGTTTACAAGCATACGAGCGCATGACATTATTTTTAGAGCGTATTACACCTAGTAAATTATTAATTAGAGTATCTCCTATATCATCAGACAAAGAACAATACGAGTCTTTACTTATAAAAAGTATAGAGCAAGAGTTTGAGCATAACTTATCGCAACAAATATATATTACAGACGAATGTTGGAATATTATAAACGCTTCTAAAAATGCTACAATTCAGCTTATTAGAAAAGCGAGTATGTTAGAAAAAACAGATACAGCGAATAAATTACGTGAAGTTCTTTTAACGGAGATGATGGAAAAACAAGCCCCTAGTGATGCAGCCTTATCTTATATTAAAAAAGAGGTTAGAGACATCTGTTAGTATCTAACGTTTACTGTAGAATTTAAAGGAAATTCTTTATTATGCTTTTTCTGGGCATAAAGAAACCCTTCTAACCACCATTTTTCCATTAATCTTTTATTAAAAACTAAGGAGTTTTCTGTTAGTTTTGTTGGTGTATAGTAAATATTTAATTTTACATTTCTATGTCTTGCTGCTAGTTTACCTATAGCAATATCTCCTTTTTCAACTTGATCTATTAAGTGTCCAAAAAGGTTTATTAGTAATGAAAAAGGATTTTTACCAAGAACTTTATTGTATTCTAAATTTTCACTTTCCAGCACAATAGCATCTATTTCTGTTGCCCCTCTTTGTATAGCCTCTCGAATAGGAATAACACAACCTAACCCACCATCTGCATACTCAAAACCATCTTTTTTAGCTAAAGACATAAACGGAATATAATTGCAGGATATCCAAATCCACTCACAGAACTCCTCGTAGCTATAATCATTTATAGACTTATATTCTGTTCTGTTTTTAGATAAATTGGTAACCGTAACAACAACATCTGCTTTTGTTGCTCTTATTAAATCGTATTCTTCTTTTGTAAATTGCTTTCTTATATGGCGCTTTAAGTTTTTGCTTTCTCCAAACGTCCTTTTACGCTTAATAAATTGTAATAAGGTATTGAAATAATTTATTCCAACAAATTCTCTATCGCCTTTCTTTTTAACAACAAAGGGGTTAATACTAAAAATAGTATTCTGGTTTACACTAGTATAAATATCGTAAAGTTTCCCAATATTATTTACAGCCAAATGTGGAGCAAGCAAGCTTCCTGTAGAAGTCCCTAAAAACATATCGTAGTTTTTACCTTCCTGCTCTATAAGGTATTGGGCAACACCTCCTGCAAAGGCACCTTTGCTCCCACCACCAGACATTACTAATGCTTTCATTATATTAATTTATCTTTCTTGTTACACAAAAGTAACAATCTTACTGTATTATTGTTATTCCTTTTTGTTTAATAATTCTTTAGCGAATTTTTTAAACCTCCAATTATGATGGGTAGTTGCTTGTTTAAGGTTTTTAGCACATTCTTCATTACAAGCTCTAATTGCATTTAAGAACTCAAAGGCTAGCTGCCTAACCTCGAAAGTATATTCTGGCTTGGTGTAATTAACAAGTTCTTTATAAAATGTTCTTTTATCTGCATCAGAATAGGCTTCTGTTATTAATGCTAAAAACAGCCATAGTTGCCTTACATTTTTATCATTAAAACCAATAATATGCTTTGTTTTTTCTAAATACTCTTTTGTGTTTTCTGGAAAACTATTAATTAGGTTATACAAAGCAGACTCTACTGTTACGTAAGATTTATCGTTTAACAAACTTTCATATTCCTGTTTTAGTGACCATGGAACTTTTCTTAAATTTATAGCAATGGCTTGTCTTACTTTTACACTGTTTTTAAAATCTTTTGCTTGGATTCTGTTTGGCATTTGCTCTATGACTTTTATTTTAGAAGCGTCAAAAATCCAAGACGTTAAATATTCTGAACATTTAGAGCTATAAGCTTCGCAATTAATTTGTAAATAACCGTTTATCATTTCAGAATTAGATACGAGTTCCTCCTCTACCTCATCATAATAAAAATGTGCATCTTCCAACCATTGCTTAAAAAAAGTAGTCAAATCCTCTCCAGAAGCTTTTTCAACTGCCACTATAAAATCTTGAGAACTTACATTTTTGTATTTAAATTGTTCCAAATAGCTTTTCACCCCATTTTTAAAAGCTGCATCACCTATTTTTTCTTGTAGCATAAACAATAACAAAGCACCTTTTTTATAAAACGTTGTACTACTAGATTTTGGGTTTAATAGCGCTGTGTGCTGTCCTTCCTGCTCTTGTCTTGTTAATTCTTGTGCATACTCGTATAATCTCCAATAATAGTAATGCGCTCCAAACACCTCTCGCTCTGCTAATAACGCATAATATGTTGCAAAACCTTCTTGTAACCAATGGTGTGTTCCTGAAGTTTCTGTTACTAAATCGCCAAACCATTGGTGTGCTAATTCGTGAGCATTTACATTTACATAGTTTTTATCTACAAACGCTATACTATCTACTACAAAACTATCTGAAAAAATAGTTGCGCTTGTATTCTCCATGCCAGAATACAAAAAATCTTTTACAGGTATTTGCTTATAATTTTGCCATGGATACTTTACACCTATTTCTTTTTCTAAAAAGTTAAAAATTGTTTTAGTGTAACGGTATGTTGGTTCTACTTTAGCCGAATCTTCTGGGTAATAATATAACTCTAAAGGAATTCCACTTAAAGACTGTTCTACTTTTTTGTTGTATTTTCCAATTGCCAATGCTACTAAATAACTAGACATTGGTTTTTTCATCTCGTAAATCCATGTTGTTTTATTAGCCTTTTCAATTTTATCTTCAAGTTTACCATTTGCAATAACCTGATAATTATTATCGAAAGTGATTGCTAAATCAAATTCAATTTTATCATTCATATCATCTATACTTGGTAACCAATGGCTTGTATATTTTCCTTGCCCTTGTGTCCAAACTTGATTTCTTCCAGAAGCATCCCAGCCAATAAAATATAGCGCTTTTTTTGGTTTAACTTTATACTTAAAGACTAACTCATGGTGCTTAGAAGCTTTAAAATCGTTTATAATCCAAAGTTTTTTACCATCATTAACTGTTTTTACTTCTGCTTCATTTAACACTATCGAATCGAATTCCATTCCTACAGCATCGATGTATATAGAGTCTGTAGCTTTTAATATGTTAAACTCGACTTGTACTATTCCTGAAACTTCTTTTATTTCTGGTTTTATATTAAGCGCCGCGTTAATAGAAGTGTAGTCTACAGAATTAGTTTGCTGTGCTTTTACAAAAAGGCTAGTAAGAAAAAAAAAGGCTAAAATATATTTCATAATAAATCCCAATCAAAGGCTAAGCCAAAATACAATTTTTTGTAATTTCTACAGAGAATACACTTTTATTATTGCTAAGAATATTACGATTTAATCCATTAAACTTAAATATTCATTTTTTTAACAGTTCCTCTTAAATAATTGCCTTTCAACGAAATATTATAATACATCTATTAAAATAACTACTTTTGCACAAAAATTAACATCCAATAAAAACAAGATGAAAACATTTTTAGTCCCAATTAGTTCTCTAAAAGAAAAGATGTCTACTATTATTTACGCTATAGACTTTGCAAAAGCTGTAGGCGCAGAAATGATTTATGGTATTCAAATAAATGAAATACAAGAAGACGATCATTTAGAGGAGCTTGTAGCTCATGCAAAAAAGCAAGAAATAGATATTAACTTCCGTTCTTTACCTACAGATGAGAACATTATTGATTTTGTTAAATCATTTTCAAAAGATTTTAATATCGATTTAGTTATTGCATCTGCAAGAACACCAAAAACTAACGAAAAGTTATTTTTAGATAATTTATCTGGTAGTATTGTCCGCAAAACAGATATGCCAGTGTTATTAATTCCAGAGAACTATAAATTTAAAGCAATTAAAACTGTTTTAACTGCTGTTAAGTCTGGTGTTATAAAAATGAAAGGCGCTCTTAAACCTTTAGAGGCTACATTAGAAGCTTTAGAGGCTCGTATGACCTTATTACAAGTTAAAACACCTACATTTTTACCAGAAGATTTAATGTTCGATAAAGATTTAGCAGCCGTAACATCTAAATATTACTCTTCTGAAAACGCCACATTATTCCAAGGAGTTTTAGAATACATTCATGTTGTAGAACCAGAATTACTTTGCGTATTTAGACGTAAGCGTGGTTTCTTTAAACAATTATGGGATGACGCAATCCACGATAATGGTGTTAGAAAATCTGATTTTGAAAGTAGAATACCTTTATTAGTCCTTAAAGGGGAACAGTAAGATACAACCTTAATACTATGAAAAAAGATCGCTTTATGGCGGTCTTTTTTGTTATCGTTAATTTCGCTTTTACTTTAACTACAAATATCTTAATTTCGTAGATTATGGCTACCAATCTACAAACACCAATAGACTACTTAAAGGGTGTTGGACCAAATCGTGCCGATTTGCTCCGCAAAGAATTGGGCATACATACCTATCAAGATTTAATAAACTTATTTCCTAATCGCTATTTAGACCGCACAACGTATTTTAAGATAAACCAATTGCAGCGAAATAGTGCCGAAGTACAAATTATAGGAAAAATTATAAAGTTCCAGGAAATCGCTCAAAAACGAGGTAAACGATTAGTGGCTACTTTTCAAGATGAAACTGGGAC
>NZ_JBSHNS010000035.1:0-434 GCF_053601635.1 Pontimicrobium sp. MEBiC01747 | reverse complement strand
CCATAACACTACCTAACATGGCTGGTGTTGCTTTACCTGCACGGATGTTTAAAAATTGCTTTTCTAAATGCTTTATAGCATTATCCATTGCTTCTTTCGCAGAGTCTATTATAAATGTTATATTTTCGTTCATTACTAAGTATTTTATTTATTTAGTGCTCAATCCAAAAACTGAGCCAAAATTTATACGTTGTTTCATTTTTAATTGTATGTATAAAAATACAATTTATTATAAACTAACTTGAGTTCCAATATTTTCACCTAAAACAACCTTCATTAAATTGCCTCTTGTGTTCATGTCGAATACAATTATTGGTAATTCGTTTTCTTGACTTAAAGTAAATGCAGTTGTGTCCATTACTTTTAAACCTTGACGCAATACATCATCAAAAGTAATATGGTCAAATTTAATAGCTTTACTATCTTTCTCTGGG
>NZ_JBSHNS010000034.1:0-9704 GCF_053601635.1 Pontimicrobium sp. MEBiC01747 | reverse complement strand
GAGTATACTTGGTATATTTTTTTAACAGCCATAGTGTTTGCTTATTTCGAAGTATTTTATGCCTGGAGTAAAGTGCAATTAAAAAGTGTCTTTGGGAATTTTATGAAAGAAGTATTTCATAGAATATGTATTACACTTTTATTAATAAGTTTATACTATAAATTGTTAACAGTACATGTGTTAATAGAAAGTATTATTGTGGTTTATAGTATAAGAATGCTAATAATGATGTTTTATGCATTTAGCCTAAAACCTCCGGTATTTAAATTTGTAAAACTAAGCCTGTTTATTCCTATTTTAAAATATACATCTTTAATTATAATAGCTGGATCTGTAGCTAACATAATATTAGAGATAGACAAATTTATGATTGGGCAGTATGTTGCTATAGAAAATGTAGCCTATTATGGTGTAGCTATTTACATAGCAACAGTTATAGGTGTGCCTTCTAGATCTATGCATCAAATAACACATCCTTTAACAGCAAAATTGCTTAACGAAAATAACAAGGTAGATTTAAAAATTTTATATAAGAAGAGTTCGTTAAACCTATTAATTATTAGTGGTTTTATTTTTTTAATAGTAATACTAAATGTAAACCAATTGTATAATTTATTACCTAATGAATACGCGGGCGGTTTTATTGTTGTGCTAGCAATAGGGTTGGTAAAATTATTTGACAATATGTTAGGTAATAATAACTCTATATTATTTAATAGTGACTATTATAGAGTTATTTTGCTTTTAGGAATTGTTTTAGCAGTATGCACGGCACTACTTAATATAGCTTTTATTCCCAAGTTTGGAATAAATGGAGCAGCTTATGCAACATGTATAGCTATATTTATTTATAATACTATAAAGGTGCTATTTGTATATGCTAAATTTAAAATGCTACCTTTTAGTTTAAATACGCTAAAAGCATTAATATTAATACTAATATGCGGATTTGGGTTTTATTTTTGGGAGTTTCAATTTCATCCAATATTAAATATAGTTTTAAAATCACTCTTAATAAGTCTGTTTTATGGAGTTATAGTATACAGATTTAATTTTTCTGAAGACATTTCGATCTTAATTAATAAACTCCTTAAACGATAAAGTCCCGCATACTTAGTTAAGTATAACAGGACTTTTTTTAACCAACTTAAATAATTATAATTAGATACGTCTTGAAGATCTTGATCTTGTAGACGCATTATTTCTTCTCGAATTAGAAGACCTTGTTGTCCTTGTTTGGGTTTTATTCCTTTTAGGAGTTCTAACTGAAGTTCTGGTTCTAGAACTAGGAGTAGCTTTTTTTCTAACTCTTGGCGAACTAGATTGTGGACGCACACTAGAAGATCTAGGTTTAGAAAGTGTTCTATTAGGTCTTGTTGTATTTCTGTTTATATTTCCTCTAGTTCTTGTAGTAGTGTTAGTACGTGTACGTGTTCTAGGGGTATTAGCTTGTGTCGTTGTGCGCGTTCTATTAGAACGTGTAATGTTTCCTCTTGTTCTAGGGTTATTACTTGTAGAAGATTGTCTTACACTACGCCCATTTCTTCTAGAAGCATAACTTGTATTTCTAACAACCCTATTACCTCTTCTACTAGCTACCGCTGTTGTTCTTCTATAGTTATTTCTATAAGGTCTATCGTAAATATAACGAGTAGGAGTATAAAATTGTCTGTAAGGTCTGTTGTAAACTACACAGTAATTTGGTGAAGGAATTACATAATAAGAGTGCCATGGTCTATATACATAACGTCTATTATAAACATTAATAAAGCCTGTACAGTTATAAAATCTGTTAAATCTATAATTTACATATAATCCACCAACTCTAGAAATAAAACCTCTGTTGTTGTATGAAATGCAGACATCTCCAATCTGTCTAACTCTACCATAGTAGTCATAAAACACAGGCGTATTTTCTACTTGAATTACGGCTCCAAACTCATCGTACTGTACGTAAGCACTATAATCGTAACCAGTGTTGAAGCTAATATTTACATGAGGATTACCTATAGAAACATTAACGTTAGTGTGATTATTAGGAATATAAAAATCGAATTGTCCATCTGCGAATACTGAAAACTCAATACCTTGTTCATTAAAAATAAAAGATTTACCGTAACCGCGATAATTTGCTAGACCGCTAGCCTCTAATGTTTCATCTGCATTAGCAGTAACACTAGTTATTAGTAGACCAACAAATAAAAAGAGTAATTTTTTCATAATTGTTTGTTTTTAGGATTGAATATTAACTACACTTCAACCATCGTGCCAAAAACAATAAAGGCTAAATTTTGTAGGCTCGTAAATTACCTTTAGTTTCGCTTAGTTTAGTAATCATTTTGATTTAAATACTTAAATTATGTCATTCAAAAAATTAAATCCAGAAATAAAAGAAGCCTTAATTAATAAAGGGTTTGAGGAACCTACTTCGTTTCAAAAAAAAGTATTACCTAAAATTAAAAGTGGCGTAGATTTATATGCAATTGGAGAAAAAAATAGCGGAAAAACGACAGCGATTATTTTAAGTACAATGCAAAAATTAGGAAGTAAAGCATTTGAAGATGCACCTAGAGCATTAATATTGGTTAAAGATAAAGTGGAAGCTCTAAAATTAAAAGAAGCCTTTTTAGAATTTACAAAACGAACAAATTTAAGAATATATACTGCTTATGAAGAACATAGTATAGATGCCGAAAAAGATGAGATATACTATGGGCAAGATGTTATAATAGCTACGCCAAAACGTTTAAATAAACTTTTTTATATAAATGCAATAAACGTAACACAATTAAAACTATTTATTATAGAAGATGCAGAATTTGCAGAAAGAGGAATGTACTTTGCAGATGTTAACAGAATTCCTGAAAGTATTGGTAAATGCCAATATGTAATTTTTGCAGAAAAACTAACAGACAAGTTATTACGTTTTCAAGATACTTTTATGTTTAATGCACAAACGGTTAAATAAAAATAAACCTTACACTATGTAAGGCTTATTTTTAAATATATTAGCTATAAAGAATTAACGTTTACTCTTTTTTCTTTTTTTACCACTCTTGTAGTAATAGTTATCATCATCATTTCCGTAATCATCATCCCAGTCATTATCGTAGTGATCATCTTGGTCATGGTGATTATCATGGTGGTTAGTACTACAACCTGTTACTCCACAAAATCCACAACCTTGATTATTAAAGTTTACATACCCTGTTGTTGCAATAATATGCCCTCGTCTATTATATCGTATATGTAGCCCTCCAATTTGTCTTACCAAACACGCTCTATTATAACTTACATATACAGAGCCAATACGTTTTACTTGTCCAGTACGGTTGTAGTTTATAAAAACATTACCAATACGTCTAACTCTACCATTGTAATCATGCTTTATAATTACACCTCTATTTCTTCTGGATTTTGAGAATTTAACTCTTGTGCCTGGAGCACCAAATGTTCCGTTTATAGAGCCACGTCTTGTTTTATTTCTTCTGTAATAAACATCGTAATCATCATAATGATTTGAGGTTATATCTGTATTAAAGTCAAAACTACCATCAGGGAAAATTAAAAACTCTACACCACGCTCTACAAACTGAATTGGTTGTGCATAACGATAGCGTGTTGTAATAATATCTTCACCTTGTGTTGCAGTGTCGATTTTTTCTGCTGCTGAAACAGTTGTTAGTCCCACTAACAATACTGTAAATAATTGTACTAATGTTTTCATAGTATTAGGGTTTTAGATGATGCCTACTCATTTAGCTTTTCGGCTTACGCTATTTGTAGTTGTAAGTTTCAATTAGCGTGCCAAAACGGGGAGCCCTTGTTATTACTGTAATTGTGTAAGATTTTAAAATGTAACTTTTTATAAATTAAAAGACCTATAAATAGAGAAGTGATTTAATTTTTCTATTTTTAGCGTAATTATTTATTTTAATGCCATTAGATAGATATAACAAACGTAGCCAACTCAATGTCTAAAGAAAATATAACCTGCAAAAATTGCGAAACATTATTAGAAAGTACTTTTGAATTTTGCCCCAATTGTGGTCAAAAAACAAAAGAAGAGCTAACAGTTGGCGTATTATTTTACAACACTATTAGCAATTATTTTGCTGTAGATGCTCGTTTTTTTAAGAGTTTTATTCCATTAATGGTAAAACCTGGTTATTTAGCTAACAAATTTATACAAGGAAAACGTTTACTATACCTGCATCCAGCACAATTATATTTGTTTATATCTATAGTTTTCTTCTTTCTATATTCGTTTAAACAAAAAGAACAAATAAATGCAATAAGCACAGCAGCAACTATTGATGAGCAAGTGCGTAAAGCTACAGACTCTGCAGTTTCAGAAATAGAAAAAGATTCTATAGCTAAAGCAGTGATTTTAGAAGAAATGAAGAAAAATCAAACGGCTATGGGGATTAAAGATGAAGATATGAAAGCTTTAGATTCTATAGTTAAAACCCAAAAACCAGAAGAGAACTTAAGGTTTACTTTTGGGTTTGATGAAAAGAAAGTAGATTCTCTTTTAGCAATTAAAGCTTCTAAAGATGAAGTGTATACAGCCATGGGGATGGAAGAAGGGGATGGGGCACTAACAAGGAAGTTTTATGCTCAAATGCTTAAAATTTATAAAAATAAAGGAGGGATTGGTAATATTTTAAGGGCGTTTTATGATACTGTACCAATATCTATGTTTTTTTTACTACCAATTTTTGCGTTTATTTTAAAAATGCTGTTTTTTAGAAGAGGTCGTTTTGCCCATCATCTAGTGTTTACATTTTACTTCTTTGCATATTTATTTACTGTATTTAGTATTTTAATATTTATGAGTTTAATATGGGATGTAATACCTGTATGGTTAGATGTTTTAATTGTATTATCTACATTTTTCTATTTATTTCTAGCAATAAAACGATTTTATGGTCAAGGTTGGTTTGTTAGCTTGTTTAAAAGTTGGGTAGCTACCGTTACCTTTATGGTTTTTGTTTTACCAATTGCTGGAGCTTTTATGTTAATATTTGCCTTTATGTTTTATTAAAATATAAACACATTTCATAGCCGAATGAGCTTATAAAATTAAGATATAAAGCAAGCAACAAGCTTTTTATTTTTTAAGTATAAAAATATATAGTTGCCTAAAGCAATTAAATAAATTATAGCTTTTGTTTTAAATACTTTCCTGTTTCAGAAGCTTTATTTTTTACTATTTCCTCTGGTGTACCAAAAGCGACCAAATGGCCTCCATTTTCTCCTCCTTTAGGGCCTAAATCAATAATATAATCAGCACATTTTATTAACTCTAAATTATGCTCAACAACAATTATAGAATGTCCTTTTTCAATTAAAGCATTAAATGATTTTAAAAGCTTTTGAATATCATGAAAATGTAACCCTGTAGTCGGTTCATCGAATATAAATAAAGCTGTTTCTTTAGTATTACCTTTTCCTAGAAAAGAAGCAAGTTTTATACGTTGTGCTTCTCCACCAGAAAGTGTAGACGAACTTTGGCCAAGTGCCACATAACCTAAACCAACATCTTGAAGCGGCTGTAGTTTGTTTTTTATTTTAGAGACTCCATTTTCATCAAAAAAAGCAATAGCGTCATCTATAGTCATACTTAAAATGTCATCAATATTTTTATCAGCAAACGTAACCTCTAAAACCTCTTTTTTAAAACGTTTTCCTTTACAAGTTTCGCATTCCAAATGCACATCTGCCATAAATTGCATTTCTATAGTAACAACACCTTCCCCTTTGCAGGTTTCACAACGTCCACCATCTACGTTAAAAGAGAAGTGTTTAGCCTGGTAGTTTCTAATTGCACTAAGTTTTTGTTTAGAGTATAAAGCACGAATATCGTCATAAGCTTTAATGTAGGTTACTGGGTTGGATCTAGAGGATCTTCCAATAGGGTTTTGGTCTACAAACTCTATATGCTTTACATTACTATAATTTCCTTTTAGTTCTGTAAATTGGCCTGGTTTGTCTCCAAATCCAGTTAATTGTTTTTGTAAAGCTGGGAACAAAATCTTTTTTACCAGAGTACTTTTACCGCTTCCAGAAACACCAGTAACTACAGTTAACATGCCTAAAGGAAATGTAACATCTATGTTTTTTAAATTATGTTCACGCGCTCCAATAATATCTACATGATATTTTGAGGAGCGTCTTGCTTTTGGAACTTCAATTTTTAATGTACCATTTAGGTATTTTGCTGTTAAAGAATTTGAAGCCAAAATAGCTTTATAATCTCCAGTGGCCACAACATGTCCACCAAAAGTACCAGCTTCAGGGCCAATATCTATAATTTCGTCTGAAGCCTTCATAATATCATCATCATGCTCTACTACAATAACTGTATTACCCAAATCGCGTAATGCTTTTAGTACTACTATTAAACGTTCTGTATCTTTTGGGTGTAACCCAATACTAGGCTCATCTAAAATATACATAGAACCAACTAAGCTACTACCTAATGATGTTGCCAAATTTATGCGTTGACTTTCTCCTCCAGATAATGTGTTAGATTTTCTGTTTAAGGTTAAATAATCTAGTCCTACATTAGATAAAAAGGCTAATCGATTATTTATTTCTTTTAATAAACGTTTAGCAATAGTTGTATCATGATCATTAAGCTCTAGTTGGTTAAAGAAATTTGCTAATTTGTCTAGCGGCATTTCTACCAAATCTGTTAATGTCGCCCCAGCAATTTTTATATAATTTGCTTCTGGGCGTAAACGTTTACCATTACAAGTTTTACATTTTGTTTTACCACGATAACGTGATAACATGACTCTATTTTGAATTTTATATGCTTTAGATTCTAGCTCAGCAAAAAATGAAGATAATCCTTCAAAATGTTTGTTTCCTTTCCAAATTAACTGCTTTTGCTTTTCACTTAGCTGAAAATAAGGCTTGTGTATAGGAAAATCGAAATGATGAGATTTATTTACTAATTGATCTCTGTACCAACTCATGCTTTCTCCTCTCCAAGGAAAAATAGCGTTTTCATATACAGAAAGTGCTGTGTTGGGGATAACTAAGTCTTCATCTATACCAATAACATCTCCGTAACCTTCGCATTTAGGGCAGGCGCCATAAGGATTATTAAAACTAAATAAATGTACATTGGGTTCTAAAAAGCTAATGCCATCTAATTCAAATTTATTGCTAAAATGCCGCGTTGTACCATCTTTTACATATTCTATAAAACATTCGCCTTTTCCTTCAAAAAAAGCGGTTTGTATAGCATCGGCCAAACGATTATAAAAATCTTCATCATGTTTAACAACGATACGGTCTACAACTAAAAACACATTTTTAGTAGCTTTAGTAATAGCTTTAGCTTCGTCTATACGAATAACTTTACCTTCAGCTTTTATACGAGCGTAACCTTGTTGGTTTAGTGCTTTTAATTTATCGGCCATCTCTCGCCCTTCTTCTAAATAAATAGGAGAGAGCAGTAACAGCTTTTCTTTTTCTTCTATGGTTTTAATAAACTCTATAACATCGGTTACTGTATCTTTTTTTACCTCTAATCCAGATTTTGGAGAATAAGTTTTTCCAATTCTAGCAAATAGTAATTTTAGATAATCGTAAATTTCAGTAGTAGTCCCTACTGTAGATCTTGGGTTGGTAGAATTAACCTTTTGTTCAATAGCTATTGCAGGAGCAATCCCTTTTATGTAATCTACTTTAGGTTTATTTAAGCGACCTAAAAACTGTCTTGCGTAACTAGATAAGCTTTCTACATAGCGTCTCTGGCCTTCTGCATATAAGGTATCGAAGGCTAAACTAGATTTTCCTGAACCCGATAAGCCTGTAATAACAACTAACTTATTTCTGGGGATAACAACATCAATATTTTTTAGGTTGTGCAATTTAGCCCCTTTAATAATAATGTTTTTTTTAGGATTTACTTCAGAAAGACTAGTACTCATAGGTGTTTTATAAAAAATAATTTAGCAAAGATAACATATCTATTCTAGCTTGTAAATAACTTTATTGTGCAATAAAATGTTAAAAGTTTAATTTTTTTTTGTTTTTTTTAAATGAATGTTGTTATATTTGAGACATACAAACAACAAAACTATCATTGCCTATAGCAAATTTTTACTTTTTAAAATTATGAATCCCTAAGTATGAAGTCCGCTTCTGCTGGAAAAAAAAGTAAAAATTATGCGAAAAGAACTTATCTCGGACGCTACTTTAGTTAGTAGTTATATTAAAGGCGATGAATCCTCTCTGGAAATATTAATTAAAAGACATAAACAGCGTATATATAGTTTTATATACTCTAAAGTTTACGATAGAGATGTTGCAGAAGACATCTTTCAGGATGCTTTTATTAAAGTAATAAGAACCTTAAAAAAAGGAAATTATAATGAAGAAGGTAAATTTTTACCTTGGGTAATGCGTATATCCCATAATTTAATTATCGATTATTTTAGAAAAAATAATAGAATGCCAAAATTTGATAATGGTGGTGAATTCAGTATTTTTTCGGTGTTAAGCGATACGAGTTTAAATGCAGAACATGCTTTAATAAAAGATCAGGTAGAGTTAGATGTAAGACGCTTAATAGAAGAACTTCCAGAAGATCAAAAAGAAGTTATTTTAATGCGTATGTATAACGATATGAGCTTTAAAGAAATATCCGAACGTACAGGAGTTAGTATTAATACAGCTCTTGGAAGGATGCGTTATGCACTTATTAATATGCGTAAAATAATAGAAAAGCATAATATTATTTTAACAAATTAATTACAAGAATTTTAAAATATTTTATAATAACACAATATAGTCAGTTTTGCTCCGTTATTAAGTCATAATCAATTAATAAGTAATATGGCAAAACTTTACTCAGAACAATCTAAAAAAGAAATTAAATTGAATCCAAAAGATGAAACTATAAGTTTTATTCTTAATTATTCAAAGTCTTTAAGTGTTATAAAGTATAAAGACGTTACGTTTGAATCGCATAAGAACTAAAACTAAAAAGCCTTGATATAATTATCAAGGCTTTTTTATGCATAATAGATTTAGTAAAAGTTAGTCTTTTTCTATTTTGAACTTAAATGTAGTATGTTTGCCTAAAATAGAAGAAGCGGTTATAGTCCCCCCTAATGCAGTGATAAGCTTTTTTGTAGTAGCCAAGCCTATTCCGTTACCTTGATTACCATACTTGTCTTCTTGTGCTATTGTTTTAAACAAATCGAAGATATTATCTAAATCCTCTTCTGGTATACCACGACCATTGTCTGTATGGCTGAAGTAGTAAAAGTTATCATCTTCGTTGCAGTTAATATTAATAATAACCTGAGTTTTATCGTTATATTTTATAGCATTAGTTAATAAATTAACAAAAACTTGCTCTAAAGCTGCTCTGTTTAAAAAAATGTTTTTTGTAGTGTTTGTTAAATTTATTTCAGCTTCTTTGCTTATATCTACAATACTTTTACAGTCTTTAATAATTTCTTCAACTGTAAATAATTCTTTTTTTAATCCTAATAATTTGTCGCTTCTGTAAAAGCTTAAAACGCCATCAATATACTTTTTTAGCGAAGTAGAAGATTCCTGCAAGTAGTCTATATATTGCATAGAATCTTTTGAAAGATCTGGATTTTCTGTTTTTAATAATTCTGTTAAGCTAATTATATTGTTAACGGGAGATTTTAAATCATGAGAAACAATAG
>NZ_JBSHNS010000033.1:0-409 GCF_053601635.1 Pontimicrobium sp. MEBiC01747 | reverse complement strand
CATATACCCTAACCCTTTTAACAATTCAATAAATATAATTCTCCCTAATACATTAAACAATGTAACTATTCGATTATATGATTTAAGTGGGCGTATTATTTACAATACCAGAAAAACCGTCATAGAAAATAATAGATTAGAAATAACTAATTTAAATACTCTATCTAAAGGGACTTACATATTACAAATTACTGATTTAGAAACCAATGCAACTCTAAAACATAAAGTCATTAAATAAAAACAAATGACTTAACTACACTCATTAATATTTATAAAAAAAGCCTGAAATAATTATTTCAGGCTTTTTTATAAAATATCATTCTAAATAAAACCACTTAACCACCATAATTATACACTTCATCGATATTTAAAACTTCTTAAACGTATTTCATCGAAAAAATAATTCTAT
>NZ_JBSHNS010000032.1:0-360 GCF_053601635.1 Pontimicrobium sp. MEBiC01747 | reverse complement strand
AATCCTGCCGTTAACGCTGGTACAGATGGTAATACAACCATTTGCGATAGTAGTACAACAACTATAGATTTATTTAGTTTAATCGCTGGTGAAGATGCTGGTGGTACTTGGTCGCAAACTTCTGGATCTGGTGGTACTTTTGATGCAGTCGCGGGTACTTTTACACCAGCTGGTGGTACAACTACTAGTACCTTCGATTATACTGTTACAGGAACAAACCCTTGTCCTAATGATATTAGTACTGTTACTATAAATATTAACCCTGCCGTTAACGCTGGTACAGATGGTAATACAACCATTTGCGATAGCAGTACTACAACTATAGATTTATTTAGTTTAATCGCTGGTGAAGATGCTGGT
>NZ_JBSHNS010000031.1:0-4267 GCF_053601635.1 Pontimicrobium sp. MEBiC01747 | reverse complement strand
GCCTATTAAAACTTTTAGGTTTTACTGCTAGAGAATTATCTGATTTAGGAAATACTGTAAGTCCAAATCAAAGCGATCGTGAAGCCCTGCAGGAGTACAAAGATAAATTGGATAGCAGAAGTTATCAATTAAATGCTGCAAGTGTTAGACTTACAGAGGAAATCAGAACTGTTTGGATGCCAAACCCTGATAGACCAGAAGCTGACAAACTAAAAGTAACTGCTGACGGACAATATTTAAAAGTTGTAGTTGAAGACGATATTGGTGTTGATATAGAATTAGATCAACGTTCGGAAGGTTTTCAATGGCTTGTTTCATTTTTCGTAGTCTTTTTTGCAGAAGCAATGGACAAACATAAAAATGCAATTCTACTACTTGACGAACCTGGAATGAGTTTACACGGTTTAAAACAAAGAGATTTTCGCGAGACTATTTCTAGACTTGCAGAGAAGAATCAAACCATTTACTCAACTCATTCTCCATTTTTAGTTGGTCCAGACGAACTAGATATTGTAAAGGTAGTTGAAATGAAAAACAGAAAGGAAGGCACAAAAGTACATACTACTATTTCATCAAGTGACCCGGCTGGTTTATTACCTTTACAAGAAGCTTTAGGATATGACTTAGCACAAAGTCTATTTTCCCAACAACGAAATTTAATTCTTGAGGGAATTACCGATTATTGGTATTTAGATGCTACATCACAATTATTAAGAGAATCTATAGACGAAATCCTTAATGATAAAATTGCATTAGTTTTTGCAAATTCAGCAGGTAAAGTTGTTTATTATGCAACCATTTTATTTGCTCATAACTTGAAAGTCGCTGCATTATTAGATTCTGACTCAGCTGGTGACCAAGCCGCACAACAAGAGAATTTGGTTCACACTTTAGGAAATAAGAATATTCTTAGAACAAAAGATTATGTTGAAAACGTACAGAAAGCTGAAATAGAAGATCTTCTTCGTGAAACACTTATTGAAATTGTAAAAACTGAATACGGTACAGATTGCAAAAAGATTTCTGATGAACAACCAAATAGACCTATTATTGATATTTTCACAAAAGAAGTTAACGATTTTTCAAAATATCATTTAGCAAAAAAATACATTAAATGGACTAGAGAACACAAAGCTAAAGACCTTAACTCATTAGAACTTACTAATTGGAAAAAACTAATTGTTACTATTAATAAAGTTTTAAAATAACTATGTCTGATTTTTTTACACCGTCAATTATAGCATCCATTACAGCTCTTTGCGTTTCATTTATTACTTTATTTCAATTTTTTAAAAATCAAAGATTTCAACAAAAGCAATTTGACAAAAATTTAAATCGAACTCTTACGAACAAGCTATATGATTTAAGGCTTGAACATTATCCCGAAGCTTACGAAATAACAGATTTGATACACAAGAAAAAGGGTGGTAATTATGATGCAAATCAAATTAAAGATGTACTTGAAAAATTAATAGAATGGAAAAAAGGAATTGTGAATTTAATTATTTCAGTTGAATCTAGAGATAGTTATTATGTTTTAAGAGATGTTCTTATGAAAAACCCTGCTCATCAAGAATCATTCTCTAAAGAACAAATTGAAAAAATATTCAATGCTAATAAATCTTTTAGAAAGCAATTAAGAAGAGATTTAGGATTTATGTATCGTGAAGAACGATTGAGAAGAAAATGAAAAAAGCCAGCAGGTAACAATGTATATAAAAAATAGGCGAAACAGCAATGAAATTAAGGATTTTGGCTCGTATCAAACTTTGTGCTTAACCGAAAGGTTAATGCTTTGTAATCGCCTACTTTTCATATACTAACCGTTAGCTACAATAACCAAAAAAAATGTATAAATAAGATATACCCGATAGCACAGATTTGAATACGGAAATTATACTGACAAAAATATGGTCACGGAATTTCCAAAACTGAATAAATTATTAACGGAATAAAATACAAGCAACTTACCTAACTAAAAAACCTATAATACCCACACTTTAAATAAGCCCCTTCAGGAAACCCAACAGGATGATCGGTATCATGCTCTGTTTTTTTAATAATATCAAACTTACGTTTAGACGCTAATAACGTTTGCGTATTAATATCAAAAAACGTTTGTGCTAATACTCTAGACGAACAGGAGGCCAACACTAACAAACCATTTTTAGCGGTCAATTGTACGCCTAAATTGGCTAATTGCGCATATTTCTTTTTAGCTAAGTCTATTTCCTTCTGTTGTTTTGCAAAACTTGGCGGATCAATCACAACGACATCAAAAGTTTTACCATTTTTAATTAGTTGTTTTAATTCGGCAAAAGCATCGCCAGCAATAGTATAGTGTTTTCCTGTATAGTTGTTTAGTTTACCATTTTGTAAGGCGATTTCTAAAGCCTGTTTGCTAATATCTAAACTCGTTACGGTTTTAGCACCATTTGCTAAGGCGTGTACCGAAAATCCGCCAGCATAACTAAACACATCTAAAACCGTTTTGTTTGTACTCCACTCTCCTACTTGACGTCTGTTATCTCTATGGTCTAAAAAATAACCCGTTTTATGCCCTTTAATAACATTTGCCGAAAAGTTAACCCCATGTTCTACAAATTGTACCACTTCGTTTTCTAACGCACCGTAAACCAACTCTCCATCTTTTAAATGATGACGATTAGACTGCTGTAATCCGCGACTTAGACGAATCACAATTGTTTCGCAATTAGAAACGACTTGTAAACTCTTTAAAATAGACTCTAAATACGGTAACCAAATTTCGGAATAGAGCTTTACCACTAAAACAGTTGCGTATTTATCGGCAATTAAACCAGGAAAACCATCATTTTCGCCAAATAATAATCTGTAGCTATTAGTATTGGTTTCTAAAAGCGATTGACGTTTAGAAAAGGCAGTTTTAATTTTATTATGAAAAAAGTCAGCATTAATTTGAACACTTCTGTTTTCGCTATGCAACATTTTAATTCTAATGGGAGATGCTGCATCGTATAAACCCAAACCTATAACTTTGTTTTTATTTTTTCCGAAGATAATAGCCAAATCTCCAGTTTCGGCAGTGTCATTAATCTTTGTAATATTATTAGAAAACACCCAAGGATGCCCATTAATAACAAATTGCTCTCCTTTTGCATTAAGCTTTACTGCTAAACGATTAGGTTTGTAATTGGAAATTATGGCTTTAGAAAAAGTAGACATAATTATAGTGTCAAGGCTTTAAATTGTATTTGAAGCGTTTTTTCTATTGTTTTTACACGCTGTAACTCGTTAGATAATACCAATGCTATAGATTCTCCTGTTTTACCACCTCTTGCCGTTCTACCCGATCTATGCGTATAATATTCTATATGTTCTGGTAATTGGTGGTGTATTACAAACCCTAAATTATTGACATCTATACCTCTTGCAGAGACATCTGTAGAGATTAAGATTTGTAAACTTGTGTTTTTAAAGGCTCGCATAACTTTATCGCGTTCGCGTTGTTGCATATCACCCTCTAAAGCATCCACATTAAACCCTTCGTTTTGTAATATTTGTTTTAAGGCTTGCACGCCAGCTTTTGTTCTACAAAAAATAATACCACGCTCCTCTTCTCTATCTTCTAATAAGCGCATTAACGTTTGTGGTTTATCTGGAATAGTCGTTTCTACAAAAAAGTGCGAAATATTTTCGTTAACAATACTTGTTCTATTAACAGCAATTCGTGCTGCTTTGTCCGATATGTAACGTTTTACAATAACTTTTAAATCTTCTGGCATGGTTGCCGAAAATAGCCAAGTATTCCTCTTTTTATTAGTAGTTGCTTGCAGAATGCTTGTTAAATCTTGTTTAAACCCCATGCTAAGCATTTCGTCTGCTTCATCTAAAACAACGGTATTTATGTGTTTTAAATTGACGATATTACGCTCTATTAAATCGACTAGACGCCCAGGTGTCGCCACTATAATATGCGTTGTACGTTGTAAGTTTTTTATTTGAATATCTATCTTCTCGCCACCATAAACCCCTTCAACAAAAAGTTTAACATCGTTATACTTTGTAAACTTAAACAATTGCTTTTTTATTTGCTGTACTAACTCGCGTGTTGGTGCAATGATAAGACCTTGTACTTCTTTTACATTTGGGTTTACTTTATGTAATATGGGCAAGCCAAAAGCAGCCGTTTTTCCTGTTCCTGTTTGTGCTAAACCAATAAAATCTGTTGCCGATGCCATTAAAATAGGAATGGCTTGTGCTTGAATTTCAGTTGGCACTTTAATTC
>NZ_JBSHNS010000030.1:0-1674 GCF_053601635.1 Pontimicrobium sp. MEBiC01747 | reverse complement strand
TTAGTAAGTAGCTATGGTATAAAACGAAGAACTTTACTGTTATTAGTATTAATGATTGCAACAGGAGTAGCCATTGTAGTGCATAAACATTATAAAAAAATTGTTGTTCTACAATTTTTAATGGCAGTTACGGTTTTGGTTACTTTATTACCACAAGTATTTAAATATGCTACAGCATCTAACCAATGGATGGAACAAACAGATGATATTACGTCTGCAGTTTTTAAAGCAAAACCAAATATTTACGTAATACAAGTAGATGGTTATGCAAATAAAGAAGAATTAAAGAAAGCACCATATAATTTTGATAATAGTACTTTTGAAAAAACGTTAGAAAATAAAGGCTTTAAATGGTACGCTAACTACCGAAGCAATTATTACTCTACACTAAGCTCTAACACTTCGTTTTTTGCAATGCGACACCACTATCATCAAAAACCAAATAAACCCTATCAAGAGTTAATAAATTCTAGAGAGATAATAGTGGGTGAAAACCCTGTAATCTCTATTTTAAAAAAGAATAATTACAAAACACATTTACTGCTAGAAAAGCCTTATTTTTTAGTAAATAGACCAAAAATGGCTTACGATTATTGTAATATTAGTTTAGATGATGTAGACTATTTAGGAAGAGGGTTCGAAATTAAAAAAGACTTAGAAACCGAATTAAACAAACTTTTAGAAACTAATAAAAGGTCAGAAAACTTCTATTTCATTCAGAAGTTATTACCAAGCCATATAACAAATGCTACAGACCCTTCAAAAGATAAGGAAACGGAAAGAACGTTATATTTAAAACGATTAAAAGAAGCTAACGTTTGGCTTACAGAACTTATAACTAATATTGAGGCAAAAGATAAAAATGCACTAATAGTAGTATCGGCAGATCATGGTGGATTTGTAGGATTCGATACAACTAACGAAAGTACCGTAAAACAAGAAACCGAAGCGTTAGTAAAAACAATTTTCACCTCTACATTAGCAATAAAATGGAGTACCAAAGCCCCAGAGTTTGATGATGCTTTTAAAACACCGGTAAACTTTTTTAGAATTTTATTTGCACACTTAAGCGAAAATAGAAGTTACTTAGAACATCTGCAAGACGATAAAAGCTATATTATAATAAGCAAAGGCGCACCTTTTGGCGTGTACGAATATATAGATGAAAACGGGCACGCCGTTTTCAATGCTATTGCTAACGATTAACCTAATCATGGGAAAACATTTAGTAAATGTATTTACTTTAATTCGCATTAATCAATGGATTAAAAATGCGTTTGTTTTTCTGCCTATATTTTTCGATCAGCAGTTTACCTCTTTTTCAGCATTACTAGATGGAGGTATTGCTTTTTTAGGCTTCTCATTAATAGCCAGTGCTATATACTGTTTTAATGATTACATAGATGTTGATTTCGATAAAAATCATCCAGAAAAGAAACACAGACCTATTGCAAGTGGAGCTATTAAAAAACAACAAGCTATTGTTTATATGTTGCTACTGCTATTAAGTAGTATACTAATAACGTATTGTTTTAATGGTATGAAGTTAACCACTGTTGTACTTACTTACTTTGTGTTGAATATATTATATACTTTAATACTAAAAAAAATAATAATTATAGACGTTATTACTATAGCTTCAAGCTTTGTGCTACGTATTGTAGCGGGTGGAGT
>NZ_JBSHNS010000029.1:0-860 GCF_053601635.1 Pontimicrobium sp. MEBiC01747 | reverse complement strand
AAGCGGAATAATTTCTAAAGAATACAACATTAAAAAAGCTAAATTCTTAGCAGTTAGAGGGCCACAAACACGAATGCATTTAATAGAACAAGGCTATAGTGTTCCAGAAGTATATGGAGATCCAGCATTGCTATTACCAAGGTATTACAGTCCAAATATTAAAAAAGAATACAAAATAGGGATTATACCACACTATAAAGACTATAAAAAAGTAAGCGAATGGTATAAAAATGACGATACAGTATTATTAATTGATTTAATGACAAACAGTATAGAAGAGACTACAAATCAGTTTTTAAAATGTGAAAAAATAGTATCTTCATCATTACATGGCGTTATTGTATCTCATGCATATAATATACCAGCAGTTTGGCAAAAATTTTCTGGAGATGTTTTTGGAGACGATATAAAGTATAGAGATTATTTCGAATCTGTAAAATTAATACCATATCAGTCAGAAATTTTAGACTCAAAAATGAATATAGAAGCTCTAGAAAATGCTTTTAAAGGAAAAGATGTACTGCCAAAAGAAAATGTTATTTCAGAATTATGTGATGGATTAATGGAAGCATGTCCATTTAAAACGAATAAGTAGATGAAGAAAAAAGTATTTGTTTTCTTTCCAGATGGCGTAGGGTTAAGGAATTTCGCCTTTACAGATTTTAAAGATATTGGAGAACAAATGGGATTCGATATCCATTACTGGAACAACACTATATTTTCATTAAAAGATAATCTGGGGTTTAATGAAGTAAAAATAGAAGACCATACAACACACAAACTATTACCAATATATACAAGAGCTAGAAAACGAGCAGAATTAAATGTCTCTAGAGATAAATTTAATGATCCAGTATATC
>NZ_JBSHNS010000028.1:0-3326 GCF_053601635.1 Pontimicrobium sp. MEBiC01747 | reverse complement strand
CTATATCTCTTGTTCCAGATTTTATTTTTAGGGTGTTATTACGATCCCAAAAACCAGATTCAAAATTTTTACTTTTTTTACGGATTAAACTTTTTACAGTTCTACTTTTATGTTTAAAATTATATTTTACGTATTTGTAATACCCACCTTCACTAATTTCCCTTTTGTACAAATATGGTGTTACGGTTTTTGGGTTTACAAAACTCTCGTATAAATCTCTAACTTTAAAGAAGTTATCCCATTTTTTATAAGTAGTAGCAGCACATTTTAAATGTAATAATGTACCACTTTTAGTTTTTACATTATTTGCTTCCATGCTTATCTGTGCTATATCAGTCATTAAGCCAGACATGTTGTATGATGCCGTAAAAACAAGCTTTTCTCCAGACTGGAAAGCATTATTTTGCGCACTAACTATAAATGCAAAACCGAATAATAGTATTGAAAAAAATGACTTCATATTTTATATTTAAGGTTCAAAGATAAGAATACAAACATTAATTATGCCGAAGTATTGTGTGACAGAAAATAAAATTTTAAATAAAATATTAGAGAGGGGTAATTATGGTATTGTATACAGATGTTTAGATATAAAAAAACCGTAAATGATTTTATTTACGGTTTTTTTAACAATAATATATTGTAATACTATTTGAGATTTAGCTAAAGTTAATTTTTGTACATGTTTTTCCGTATACAAAAGTTAATACGGCTTGTACAGCTTCATCTGGTGTTACAGCAGTACCTATTTTACGTCCTCCATCTAGTACATCCCCGTTTTCTGCCCATGTAAATGTTCTATCATTATTTCCTCTATTTACAATAGTACGTTTACCATCTTTTATACTTACTCTGTAAGATTTATATTCTCTTTCGTACTTTACACCTGCAGGGTAATATGTTTCTGCATTAAAAAATGATTTTCCTTTAGAGAATAAGTAGCAAACGCAATTCCCAATTTCGCTTTCTTCAGAGACTCTTACTGTATTGTTTTGTGTTATTTTCCACTCGCCTTGAGACTTTGTAGCTACTATATTCATTAATATAGTTCCTTTTTCGGCAACTTTTCCATCAATTTTAGATTCAAAATTAATTAAAGCAGATACAGTACCAGAAGCATCTTTCTGAGATTCGTATACTGTTTTACTTAAAGCCATTGTAAAATTATAATTATGGTTTTTAATGTCTTCAGCTATTTGCTCTGCAAATTGACCATAAGTTGTAGAAGTTCTATGTAAAGCACCTGTTAATCCAATATAAGCTGTGTTATTTTGATAATTTTTATCTAATAACATCATAATGTTATCTGGATTTTGATCTGCTTCTAAATTATTAGTCGCTTTAATATACGTTTTTAATAATTGTGTAACTGGTTTGTCTTGTGCGAATCCTGAAATAAAAGATAAAAGGGCAATTGACATTACTAATTTAAACAAAGTAGGTTTTCTCATAAGGGAGTAATTAGTTTTTATAATTAATGTTAAGATTTTATAATAATGTTGGCTAATATATGAAAAAGAAAAGTATATCAAGACTTGATTTTAACAAATCTTTAAGAATGCTTCTAAACCCCTTTTATTATTGGTTTTAGGAACAAAAGGCATAGGATTTACTAGACTATTCTCATCATTTTTTTATGCTTTTTAATATTTTTTAAGAAGGAAGTTTTTGCATAATAAAGGGTGTTTTGCCTCTTGATTAACTTTATGTAATTGTCTAATTTTCAGACTTATAAAAATACAGGCTATTGGGTATTGTTTCAAGGTAAATCCTATTGTAATATTGAGTTATAAAGAATAGTAATCATTTCAACTATTAATCCATTAAAACCATAAATCATGTTTTGTTATCATTCTAAATTAATTAAAGTATTTCTAGCTATTTGTATGGCTCTAGTATTACAATCTTGTTATTCTATTCGTTTGATGAATACAGAAGGAGAAAGACAACCAGATCCCGTAAGCGAGCGTGAAGATGATTACCGTAATGTTAGTGTTGTAGAGATAGATACAACATTAACGATTAAGGCAACAACAAGGATTCCTACATTTTTAATAAAGAAAACGCCAAAATGTAAATCGGGACAACTGCATACTGTAGAGTACCGAAACACCTTTGGAGGTGTACTACTTAGCGCTGTTACATTGGGTAGAAAGCGAAGAATGAAAGTAAAATATGTTTGTGTTAAACCTTCTAATTAAACGATTATGGCAACGACAATAGTACACCCAAAAACATCATGGGATACGTTACACAATAACGGTCCTTTCCCTTTAAAGAAGTTATATGTTACCGAATTGGCTGGAGATGGTAATATTCCTGTTAAAATAGATAGGTATAATGATGCCGCTATAGAAATACAACGCTTATTACAAGAGGCAGCCAATAGTGGAGAAGGTTTTAGAGCCTATGGTTCGCGATGGTCTATGAATAATATAGCCCATCATAAAGATAGCATGCATTTTAATGGGTTTATGAATATTCATTTACCTATTGCAGAGACCGATTGCCATGCTAATACAACTTTTGAAGCTTCAAATTTATTTTTATTTGAATGTGGCAATACTATAAAAGAAGTGTCTAAACAATTATCATCTCATGGAAAATCGCTTAAAACGACAGGAGCGAGCAACGGACAAACCATTGCAGGTTGTATATCTACAGGTGTTCATGGTTCTGCACTAGATGTAGGATCTGTTCAAGATTATGTAGTAGGTTTAAATATAATAACTGGACCAAACCCAGAAGACAATGTCTATTTAGAACGCCATACACAGCCGGCTTTAAATAATGCTTTTGTAGCGAGATTAAATGCAAGAGTAATTCGTAACGATAAGTTATTTAATGCAGCATTAGTTAGTTTAGGATCTTATGGGTTTATTCATGGTGTAGTTATAGAAGCAGAACCCCGTTTTTTGCTAAAACGTTATGTGAAAAAAATAGATAAACATGTAGCCTTAAAGTTGGCAAAAACTATGGATTTTAAAAATTCTACCTTTAAAATTCCAGGAGAAGTCGATGCACAAGGCAATGTTAATAGACCTTATCATTATAAAATATTTGTAAACCAGTATAATGACGATTCGGAATATGTTGTAGAATTAATGTATAAGAAACCTTACGTTGTACCATACGAAGACCCATTTCCAATAATTAAAGAGTCCTTATACAGAGATTTAATTTATTTGTTTGTAAAAATTGCAGAGCAGTTTCCTAAACGAATTCCGTGGTTGGTTAGGCGTTTACGAAAAACAATATTACCAACCGTTAATGAAGAATTAATAGGAACAATACCAGAGATTTTTTGGGATGCACCATACCAAGGC
>NZ_JBSHNS010000027.1:0-2634 GCF_053601635.1 Pontimicrobium sp. MEBiC01747 | reverse complement strand
TTTTGAGATTCTATTAGAATTTCGTTTAAAATAGATTTTGCTTCTTCTTGTTTATTGTGTTTTACTAAAAACTTTGCTAATATTAATCGCTCTTGGTAATTAGAATAGCGTAAGTCTATTTTTTTTAATGTCGTTTCTGCTATTTCTGTAGCGCCTTCTTCTTCTAATGCCAACCCATATATAAATTGTGCTTTAGAGTTTTCAAATTCTGTTTCTCCTTTTATTTGCTCTGCGTATTTAATGACTTTTTTATAGTTTTTTAATCCATAATATGCTTTTACTAGCTGTTTTATAACATATAGTCCTTTTTGGCTTTTATCTTTTAATGCAAATTCATAATGGGTTATAGCATTATTGTAATCTTTCATTTCTAAGTAAGCATCTGCTAGATTCACTCTGTTTTGGTAGGTTTCAGAAAATGCTAGTTGTTTTTCTAAGTCCTTTACTTTTTTTGTGGGTATTAGTATTGATGTTATTTCTTCTTGTATTTTATTTGCATCATTTTTATTATATACTTGGGTTACTAAGTATATAACTGCTCCTATTACTGGTAAAAATAAAATAAGGAAAATCCAATAGTAATTGTTTCTATTTTTTATAGCATGATAAATACAAAAGCCTTGTAGTATAAGGATAAGGTAGTAATACATAATGTTATTTAGTTAGTAAACATTACACACTGTTATTTTTTATATAGTCGTGTTGTAATGGGTTATCTTCAAATCTAAACAAAATGCTTTAATCTAGCCTTAATTAGGTTATATAAAACGTAATTAAGGCTTGATTCTATTTTATAAGGTATTTATCTTGTAAATACTAATTCTGTCTCTGTAGATAACTCATCGCTTAGGCCATAATTATCGTAATTAAAGCCTTTAATATCGTCTAAAGTTTTTGCTTTAGTGTCTACTATATAACGTGCCATTAAGCCTCTTGCATGTTTGGCAAAAATGGCAATATTTTTATACTCGCCATTTTTAAATTGCTTAAAGTTTGCTGTAATTACTGGAACTTTTAATGCTTTTGTATCTATTGCTTTAAAATACTCTACACTTGCTAGGTTTAAAAATAACTCGCCCTCTTCCAACTCTTCATTTAATGCTTTTGTTATTTCTTTTTTCCAAAATTCGTACAGGTTTTTATTTTTCCCTACAGGAAACTTTGTTCCCATTTCTAAACGGTAGGCTTGTATTAAATCTAATGGTTTTAATATGCCATATAACCCAGATAGTATGCGTACTGTATTTTGTAATGTCTCTATATTTTCTTCTGGAATGGTATAGGCATCCAAGCCTCTGTATACATCTCCATTAAATGCATAAACTGCTTGTCTTGCATTGTCTGTTGTAAAGGGTAACTCCCAGGATTGGTTGCGTTCGTAATTTAACTGCCCTAATGCATCACTTATTTTCATAAGTTTTGATAGGCTTTTGGCCGATTTCTTTTTTAATAGTTTATTTAAACGCTCTGATTGTTTTAAAAATTGGGCTTCTGTTGCTTTATGTATTGGTAATTCACTTTCAAAATTAAGTGACTTAGCTGGTGATATTACTAGTTTCATTTGTTTCTTTTATTGCTTTACTCGATAATCGAGATTTAATACTCTAAGGTTTCCCTCTAAACTCTAATATTTTTTTCACTTTACAAATGTCTCGTGCACTTGCCAAAGTAATTGACTAAAACTAATTTTTCAAGTTTCTAAATTACGATATTTCTTTTATTTCTCCATTTACAAAAGCAAAGTTATAGTCGCCTTTTATTATAAAGTCTGCTGTGTATGCTTTGTCCATTGCTGGATACCATTTCTTTTTGGTTTTATCTATTATTATAAATAGTCCTTGCTCATTTCCTAATGCGCAAAACCTGTCGAAACTTCCATCGAATATTGAAATTGGTTTTATAGCATTAATTGTATTATATATTGTTTCAATAGATGTTGTTGCTATTGCTATTTCACTTATTCCTATTATTATTCTTGGCGTAAATGCAATATCGCTTTCTATATCTATTCGCTCTCTAGCTACAAATTCTATAATGTTATGGTCTGCATCATAAAAATAAACTGCTTTTGCTTTCCATTTTATAAAGTCTGTTACTGGTTCATTTTTATAGTGTATTACTTCTGTTCTGTCTCTTAGCCATCTTAAAGCATCATATATAGCATTGTAAGGAATATTAAATGCTAAATGAGATGGTTTTGTTTCTTTTTTATATTGAAAAGCTAAAATACTAGCTCCTACTTTAAAGGCTATTTTACCGGGTGTGTCTTTTACAATTTCAAATCCAAGTTTTGTTTTATAAAATTGCCTCTGTTTCTCTATGTTAGAGGTAAACAATGTAATTTCTTCTATAATCATATCCTTGTGATTTGAAGTAAAATTAATGCATAAATAAGATGTAAACTATATATTGAAACAGTTATGCTTTATATAGAAATAAATAATAATTATATTATTTTTATTTTCAATAAATTAATCTGATGCTTTTTTTTAGATAGTTATTTTAAAAAAAAAGGAAATAGAAATATTTTTTTAATGTTCCATATGTTTTGAATAGCCTTTCCATTTTTCTATACAATCTTGCATATCATCTGGAATTGGCGTATTAAAACTCATAAATTTTCCTGTAACAGGG
>NZ_JBSHNS010000026.1:0-3373 GCF_053601635.1 Pontimicrobium sp. MEBiC01747 | reverse complement strand
AATTAAATGTTCTATGGTTCCTGTAGCGTTAAATAGTTGTGATTCTGCGGCAGCTAATTTAGATAAATAAGGGTATTGTTCTGGTGTCTTTTCTAATTTATTTGTCCAAAATTGATGCTCTGCTTTTGCTTTTTCAAAATTACTTTTTTCTGCCGATAAAAATTCAGCATAATCTAATGTATTTGTTATTGTTTTAGTGTTTTCTGTTTTGCAACTAAAAAGTAATATAAGGGCTAAAAGTGAATATATGGTTTTCATGGTTTCTTGTTTGTTTGTTTTATTATTTACTTTTAATTAAAAAGCTAGAGTGTCTTTGGGTAAACACCCTAGCGTTTTTATCTTACCAAGGCGATGCTAGGTAAGGAAAGGTATTTAGAAATGGTTTATCATTTGCACTTACATTATCATCTGATAGTCCTGGGTTTTCGGACATTGTTAACCCTGTTTCTCCTCCAAAGATTAATATAAGCTCTACAGTAATAACATCGTCTGCCAATGCTCGTCCTGTTAATAGATTTGTTCCATCGTAAAAAGATGTTGTACCGTCTAATGATAGGTTTAAAACATCTGTTGCTAATAATCCTGTAAAGGTTGCTGCATCTTGTCCTAAGGCATTTTGATCTCCTGGATTAGCATAAGCTGGGCTTAAAGCTGTTAAGTTTGTTTGAAACATGCTTTGAAACGCTGCATTTTGTTCTGAAGGTATTGTTGTGTTAAATGTATTTTTAGAGCTTGCAGATACAAATACTGTATTTACTGCTGGTCTACCCATTTGGTCATTTTGTGTATAGGTTCCTGAAAAGTCTGGACCGCTTGGTGTTGGAGTGCTTCCATCATCATCGTTAGAGCAGTTAAAAGACAGGGCTGATGCTAAAATGGTTAGCATTACTATTTTTATAGTTTTCATAATTTTATGTTTAAATGTTGATTATTATTATTTAGACTTAGATTCTACCCAAGTATTTACAGTTCCGCTTCCTCCTACTAATGCTTTTGGTACTTCTATTACAATAGACATTACGTTAGTTCCTGCAAACGTATCTGTTCCTGGAGAGTTAAAACTTGTAGCGGTACCTCCAATAATTTCTCCATAACGTGCAAAATCCATAAAAAATGGGTCGTCTCTTGGTCCTGCAAAGGCTTTAATTTCTCCATTTGTTGTAATTTCTGGGCTCGCCCCATAAGCAGTAATGTCTACTACAGTTTGCGTTGCCGACGTTTGTATTGTACTATTTAATCCTGTTTGAGATGGTGCTACTGGACCAAAAAAGTACATTTTACCGTCTCTAGGTATAGCTTGTATTACTAAATCTTCTACATTATCGCCTGTGGTGTCTATATTAAACTCTACTAGTACGTTTTCATCAAACATAGCACTGCCTGTTGTTGTTGGGCTTAATAAGCCTTGAACGTTTGCTACAAAAACAACATTATCTGTGTCTTGTGCTTGAAATGCGTAGAAATCTGTAATATCGCTACTTCCTCCTGATACTGCTGGTGCATCAATGTGATCTGCTGCTACCATAAAGAAACCTGCGATACCTAGTACTGCTGTTCCTAATAAAATTTTAATTTTCTTCATAATGTTTTGAGATTTTGTTTATTAATTTTTGGTTCTCAGTTCTACCTACGCAATAAAACAGAAGTCGGTTTTGTTAAAATTATGTTAACACAAAAAAATCGCATATGTTATTGTAAAAAAGTTAACTTTGTTTTACTAAAAATAAAACCGTGAACGCATCTGCAAGTGGCTGGATAAAAAAGCTTCTTAAAACCCTGGACTCTCTTACACTTTCTACTACAGTATTAGAGCTGTATAGTGGGCTAAGGTATTCTGGTTATATTTATGGTAGTAACACTTGTATTGTAAATAACTATATAGAAAAATCTGACTTTACTCCTGAAGAGATTTGCAAAATAAATCATGTTATAGCGTTATACATTTGTTACAAAGAAAAAAATACTTCGGGGGATTTTGTGGAAGATGTTATTTCATTTTACACAAAAATAAATGCTTATAAATCTTCTTTTTTATCAGATATATTAGGGGCAAAACAAGACATTTCACTCTTAGAAAAGATAATACACAAACGCATACAAATAGATGATAATTTAATAGATAAGAGTTTTAACTACTTTATTACTAATGCGCTTTTATTTATAGATATTCTGGCCTTTAGAACTTATTTAAATACAGGAATTATTTCTGAAAAAGATATTCAACAAAAGGAATCTGTAATAGAAACTGTTGTATTAAACACTTTAAATGCTAAAGTTGAAAAAACAAAGTACGATACTAGTTTAATAAACTTTTTTGAACAATCGCTTAGATACCAAAAGCAAGATAAATTAAATTATACAGAGGCTATTTCTCTTTTAAAATCTAAACTGGACTCTTATTACATTATAGATCTAGCTTGCATGTCTACATGGAGTGATAAAACAATAGACGACAACGAACGTTATTTTTTATTACAGTTAGGTAATGATTTAAACTTGACCAAACACCACATAAATGATGCTATTGAAGCCATAAAAACTTTTTTTAAGGAACATGAAAAAGACATTGTTTTATTGGGCTCTAAAAATATTGTAAAAACTTTTTACGACAATTCTAGCAAAATGGTTAGCAAGCTTATTTCTAGAAATAGTAAACGTTTATTACGTGAGTTACAGCAAAGTAAAGAGTTAATGTTTTTAATTACACAGTCTACCATTAGAGATTTAACACCTGAAGAGCAAAAACAGGTACAAGAACAATTACTAGATATTTTTAAATCTATTCCTAGTTTGGCTATTTTTATATTACCAGGTGGTGCTTTGCTATTGCCATTAGTTATTAAATTTATTCCTAAACTATTACCCTCTGGTTTTGATGATAATAGAATTGAGGATTAGTTTTTTCTGTTTTATTACGAACTTACTTACAAAAAATAACCTAAATTATATTTTTTTAATTTACTGTAAACTATAGTAATAGCTCTTTCACTCAATAAAAACACCTTTTTACTCATTAAAAAGGCGAGTTTACTCAATATAGATTTTAAAATATATAGATAATAAATACTTTAACATAGCCATTACCCACTAAATATGTTGGCGTTCATTTAAAAAAATGAGGTTATTTGATTGTAGTTTTCATCATTTTCAAATTGTTCATCACAGTTTGAGTACATTTAAAAGTTACCCTTGATAACTTTTGATTTAAGTTTTAAGTCATTTCTGAAATATTGATCAGAAAGAAATCTATTATTCAGATAACCTCATCTTTTAACTTAGTAATAAAATTATAACTTAAATATTACTAGAAATTATCCATAAAATATATTACTAGTATTATAGACGCTTCTTATTTATAGATACAGAATATACC
>NZ_JBSHNS010000025.1:0-5225 GCF_053601635.1 Pontimicrobium sp. MEBiC01747 | reverse complement strand
GCCGGTACTATGGTAATTCCATTTTTATCTATTTATTTAACAGAAGATTTAAATTTATCTTTATCTAATGTTGCCTGGATTATGACTTGTTTTGGTGTTGGTTCTGTTGTAGGAACTTGGCTTGGAGGTAAATTAACTGATACAATAGGGTATTACAAAATAATGGTATTTAGTTTATTGCTTACTGGTTTTTTATTTATAGGCCTGCAATATCTTACTACTTTTAAATTGTTATGCATTGGTATTTTTATACTCACGCTATTTGCAGATATGTTTAGACCCGCCATGTTTGTAGCGCTAAGTGCTTATAGCAAACCTGAAAATAAAACTAGAAGTGTAACTTTAATTCGTTTAGCTATAAATTTAGGGTTTTCTGCTGGGCCAGCTTTGGGTGGTTTAATTATTGTTACTCTTGGCTATGCAGGCTTATTTTGGGTAGATGGTATTACGTGTATTGCGGCTACTTTACTTTTAATAAATGTTTTAAACCCAAAGAAGGCAAAAGTACAAGACGATATTGTAAATAATAGCCCTGAATCTGCTTATAAAGATATTCCGTTTATAATTTTTTGTTTTGCACTTATATTATTTGGGCTAGTATTTTTTCAATACTTCTCTGCCATGCCAATATATTACAGACAAGCTCATTTCTTAAGTAAACCAGAAGTAGGATTATTACTGGGCGCTAATGGTTTTCTTATTTTTTTATTTGAAATGCCTTTAATTAAATGGCTAGAAAATACAAAGTTTACACAAATTGGATTAATTCTTTTTGGTAGTATTTTAACTGGGCTAAGCTTTTTAGTACTTATTCTTAGTAACTGGATAGGTGTTATTATCATTGGTATGTTTTTAATGACCTTTGGAGAAATGATAGCCTTCCCTTTTGCCAATGCATTTGCTATGGAACGCGCAAAAAAAGGAAATCAAGGGGAGTTTATGGCCTTATACGCTATGTCTTTTTCAATAGCTAGTATATTTGCCCACAATGCAGGTTTACAATTTGTTGAAGGTATTGGGTTTGATGATACTTGGCTTATTATGACCGCCGTGAGTACCTTATGTGCTATTTTATTTTTAGGATTGAATTTATATATGAAAGCTAAAAAAGGATAAATGAATTTAAACCAGATCACCATAGCATCTATTAATATAAAAAAAGCTGTAGCGTTCTACAAAACGCTTGGCTTAAAACTTATAGTAGATGCTTCGCCAAGATATGTACGTTTTGAATGTCCAGATGGTAATGCCACATTTTCAATTCATGAAACAGAAACTATGACTCAAAATACTAATATTACCATTTATTTTGAAGATGATAATTTAGATGAATTGGTACAAAAACTCATAAAAAAAGGGGTTTCTTTTACTCAATTACCAGAGGATAAGCCTTGGTTATGGCGAGAGGCGCATTTAAAAGATTGTGATGGTAATACTATTATTTTATATAACGCTGGAGAAAACAGAAAAAATCCACCTTGGCGTATAAAAAACTAAGACTAAAAAAGCGCCGTTGAAATAGGTTATTTCAGCGGCGCTTTAAAATATATTTTTATATTTATTTTAAAATTGAAAATTCTATATTAGAATCATTGAACACAGTGTGTGTTTGATTTTTAAAATCACTTTCTTTAGCTTTATATATATTTGGTACAAATGTTTGAGGGTTTAAATCTATAAGAGGGAACCATGTGCTTTGTACTTGTATTTGTAATTTATGCCCTGCTTTTATAGTATGGTATACATCTTGTAATTTAATCGTTACATCTGTTTTTTTATTTGGTGTAAATGGTTCTGGGGTTTCAAAACTATTTCTAAAACGCCCTCGCATGACCTCACTACGCACCATCATGTGGTAGTTACTTAATTTTAAATGGTCTTGCATACCTGTTTCTTGTTCTTCAATATCTCCTGGGTGTACATCTATAACCTTTACAACCCAATCGGCATCGGTTCCTGTTGTTGCTACTTTTAAATTTGCTAGAATGTCTCCTGCTAGTGTTAAATCTTCTTCTAACACATCTGTTTCAAAGACCAATACATCTGGACGTCTTGCTGCAAAACGCTGGTCGTCTGTCATGTATTTTCTAGGTGTAAACACTGTTTTAATATCTTCAGAATATGGTACAGGGCGTTCTAAATCGCTCACAAACGTTTCTTTAGTTCTTCCTTTTTTCTCTGTTGCCAAAACTTCTTTGTCGTTAAGGTAAAAAGTTTGCTTCGTAATTGCCTTTGGTGGCCACGACTCGAAACTACTCCATGTTTTCCTACCAGAATCGAATACATAAGCTTCTGGTAATCCTGAATTTTTGCTTCCATCTCCTTTTAAGAAATGATTAAAAAACTTGGTTTCTATATCTTTTTGAAAGTTTAACGATATTGAGTCTCCAAAATAATAGTTTCCTACATAGTTTTCTGTTTGAGAGCTCGCCCAACGTCCATGATCCCATGGGCCAAATACAATAGTATTGTAATTGTCTGGTTTCTGTTTTTCTATTGTTTTGTATGTTTCCAAAGGTCCATATAAATCTTCTGCATCAAAAAAACCTCCTACAATCATAGTAGCAACAGTTGATTTTACATTTTTTAAATTTTGTATTAATCCTTTAGGTTTCCATACTGTATCGTAATTAGGGTGGTTTACTATTTCTTTCCAAAATACATCATCGATTTTGTCTGATTTTGAAATTGATTTATCATCTGGTTTTTCATATTGAAAATAGCTGTTTAAATTACTTAATGGCCCTGCGTCTAAAAAGAACTGATATTGATCTTGTGTTCCTAACTCTGGTAATTTATACCATGTTGAATCTGTGGGTTTACTTTTTGATGTTCCGAATAAAGATATTGCTCTAAAATAACTTAATAAAAAGGCACCATTATGATGAAAATCGTCAAAAAAGAAATCGCCTATACAGGCTTGAGGTGATGCCGCTTTTAATGCTGGGTGCGCATCTATAGTGGAATAGGTTGCATAAAACCCTGGGTACGATATACCCCATGTTCCCACTTTACCGTTATTATTATCTACATTTTTTATTAACCAATCTATAGTATCATACGTATCTGAGGATTCATCAATATCATTATTATCTTTTTTATTTGGTATGTATGCACGCATGTTATCGTAAACACCTTCGCTCATCCAACGTCCGCGAACATCTTGATACACAATAATATTTCCTTCTTTCATTAAATGTGTGTTAGGCCCTATTTTTGTTTTGTATTTACCTTCTCCATATGGTTTGCTACTATATGGTGTTCTCATCATTAATATAGGATACTCTTTGCTTGTATCTTTTGGAGAATAAATAGTGGTATGTAGTTTTATACCATCTCGCATTTCTATAGCTACTTCTTGTTTATTGTAGTTGTCTTGCACATAAGTATCTACCTCTGGTTTCTCTATTACTTCTGCTGTTTCGCTTTGTTTTTTATCGCAAGCAAAACATAGCAATACTAATACTAGTGAGAATTTAAAAAGATGTTTCATGTGTTGTATTTATTTTAAAGTTGATTAGATTGTTTTTATTCGTTTTTACTTCTTGCAAAAACGTATTTAACAAATCGTTTTTTAATCTTTTTTGATTGACTAAATTTACAAAAAACAATTACTTATTTTACCGTTATGAAACATATCGTAATATTTTTAACAGTTTTGTTACTTACAATAAGCTGTAAAGAAAAGGAAACTAAGGTTACAACAACATTACCAGAAGTTACTCAAAAACAATTTCCGAAATTAGAACCTAATCGTTATAATGTGGCATTTTTAATTATGGATGGTACTTACAATACCGAATTAACGGCTCCTTATGATATTTTTCAGCATACTATTTTTAGAGACAGTATAAAACCTATGAATGTTTTTACTGTTGCTAATACTGATAACGCTATTACTTCTTTTGAAGGGATACGTATTTTACCTGATTATAATTATACAAAAGATACTTTACCTAAAATTGATATTTTAGTTGTACCGAGTGCAGAACATCATTTAGATAGCGATTTAAAAGATAAAGCAATGTTAGATTTTGTAAAACAAGTAGATAAAAATGCTTTATTTGTTACTTCTCACTGCGATGGTGCTTTTGTTTTAGCAGAAGCGGGCCTATTAAACCATTCTGTTTCTACTACTTTCCCTAGCGATATAAATGCCATGAGAGCAATGTTTCCTGATTTAGACATAAGAGATCATGTTTTATTTGTTCATGATAAAAAATATATTACTTCTGCTGGTGGTGCTAAAAGTTTTGAAGCTGCTTTGTATTTATGCGAGTATTTATATGGAAAAAAAATTGCTCAGCAATTAGCTAATGGTTTAGTAATAGATTGGGATATTAATAATGTGCCTCATCTAATTATAGAGTAAAAAGTATTGTTTTTTATTTTTTAATTATCACCCAATTATAAAATTACAATTGCATATTAATACAGGTATTCAAGATTAAATAGACTAAACCTTAGTAATAGAATTATTTTTTACTACATGAGATAATACTATTTGCGTTTTTGTTTCTCCATAAACAATAAGTTCGTCTATAAAAGATTCTAAATGCTTTTGGTTTTTTAAAACAACTTCCATTACAATATTTTCATTCCCTGTAATCCTATAACAATTAATAACCTCATCATAGGTTTTTACTTTTTCTAAAAAAGGTTTTAACATCCCCATAAAAGCTCGTAATGTTATAATTGCTTTTAATTGATATCCTGCTTCTAATGAAGATATAAATGTATTGTAACTTTCTATTATACCTAAATCTTCCATTTTCTTTATACGCTCGGAAACCGCAGGAGAAGTAATGCCAACTTGGCGCCCTATTTCAGCATTTGAAAGCCTTGCATTTTGCTGTAAGCACTTTAAAATTTTCCAATTCAGTGTATCTATACTCATTTTAAACAAAAATCAAATAAAATAATTAATTATTAAAGCAAATATATCATTTTACTTTAAATATTAAATTTGATTCCTAAAGCTTGTGAGTATTTTTGTATATATATCCATGAAAATTTAAAATGTTACCAAATATCCCATCTCATCTCTCTGAATCTCCTATTTATAAAAAGGCAGTGGATATTTTTGTTTTATCCAGACATATCTCGTCGTATATGAATAAAGATTTAGCTCCTTTAAAAGACGATGGTACAGAAGATAGAGCTATTTATTTTTCTGGAGATATTATTCAACAATCTGAATCATTAGCTCCTGAGATTGTTAAAGC
>NZ_JBSHNS010000024.1:0-7164 GCF_053601635.1 Pontimicrobium sp. MEBiC01747 | reverse complement strand
GGCTTTATACTATCTCTCCTAAAAAGAGAATGGTCGATCTCAATTTTAAAGAAATTTGGAGGTATCGCGATTTACTATTCTTATTTGTAAAACGAGATGTAATTACATTATATAAACAAACCATTTTAGGGCCATTATGGTATTTTATCCAGCCATTATTTACCTCTATTATTTTTACATTAATATTTAATAACATAGCAGATATAAAAACAGGAGATGGAGTGCCACCTTTTCTATTTAACTTAGCTGGTATTACTGCCTGGAATTATTTTAGTGAATGCTTAAAAGGAACTAGTGATACATTTAAGAAGAATCAAAATATCTTCGGGAAGGTATACTTTCCAAGGGTTATTATGCCTATGTCTATTGTGGTATCTAACTTAATAAAGTTTGCTATACAACTATTAGTTTTTATATGTTTCTATATTTATTTTGCCTTTTTTACAGATAAAGCAGGTGGAGTTAGTCCACAAGCAACTTTACTTCTATTACCGGTAATAGTACTGTTAATGGGGCTTTTTGGATTAGGATTTGGAATGCTTATTTCTTCTATGACTACAAAGTATAGAGATTTAACGTTTTTAATAGGTTTTGGTGTGCAATTAGTAATGTATGCCTCGGGGGTTATGTATCCAATAGCATTAATAAAAAGAAAAGTAGAAGAAGGTGTAATACCAGAATTAGTAGGATTATTAATAGAATACAATCCTATGACTACAATAATAGAACTATTTAGATATAGTGCACTTGGAGTAGGAGAATTTAGCCCTATAAAATTAACGTATGCAGTACTTATTAGTATTACTATATTTTTATTAGGTTTAATTGTTTTTAATAAAACAGAGAAAAGCTTTATAGATACTATATAATGAAGAAAGATATTATTTTAAAGGCAGACAATATATCCAAACAATACCGTTTAGGGCTTGTAGGTACAGGTACTATAAGTCATGATTTAAATCGTTGGTGGAGTAAAATTAGAGGGAAAGAAGACCCGTATTTAACGGTGGGGGAATCTAATGATAGAAGTACAAAAGGTAATTCTGAATATGTTTGGGCTTTACAAAATATTAATTTTGAAGTAGAGCGTGGTGAAGTAATAGGAATAATTGGAAAAAATGGAGCAGGTAAATCTACTCTCTTAAAAATATTATCTAAAGTTACAGGACCAACAACTGGAGAAATAAAAACAAAAGGTCGTATAGCATCTTTATTGGAAGTAGGAACAGGATTTCATGGTGAAATGACTGGTCGTGAAAATATTTTTTTAAACGGAGCGATTCTAGGAATGACCAAAAAAGAAATCGAATCTAAAATAGAGGAGATTATAGCTTTTTCAGGTTGCGAACGCTATATAGATACACCTGTAAAAAGGTATTCATCTGGTATGACAGTGCGTTTGGCCTTTGCAGTTGCAGCCTTTCTGGAACCAGAAATATTAGTAATAGACGAGGTATTAGCAGTAGGAGATGCAGAATTCCAAAAGAAGGCAATTGGTAAAATGCAGGATATAAGTAGAGGAGAAGGACGAACTATTTTATTTGTAAGCCATAATATGGCAGCTGTTAAAAACCTATGTACTAGAGGTATTGTTTTAGAGCACGGTATGCTAAAGTTTAATGGAAGCGTAGATGATGCATTAGATGTATATGCAGATATTGATAAATCTAGTGATTTTAAAGTAATATTTAACGAAGATACTGCTAGAAAAGGTAATGGAAAGATGGAGTTTGTGTCTATTGAGATGCAAAATCAAAATAAAAACTTAACCCAAGATTATTCAATAGGAGATGATTTAAATATTGTCTTTAAAATAAAAAATAACTCGAAAGAAGTAAAGTCCGAAGTAGGCATACAGGTTAAATCATCAGATGAAATGCCAATCTTTCATATCATGCCAAGAGATTCAAATTATGAGTTGATACATTCAGAGCAATATGAAGAGTATAAAGTTTCAATAAAAGACTTAAGGCTATTCCCTGGATTCTATTCAATTAGCATAACATTAAACAATACTACTGGGCACGAAATTTTCGATTCTATAGAAAAAGTATTAACCTTTCAGGTAATAGATGGAGGGCATTACACATCAAGGCGATTACCTAGAGCTGCGGGTTTATTCTTTTTAAATCCAAGTTGGGAAAAAATCAATTAATGGATGAAAATTGTAAAACTGACATTTAATTACGATTGGCCATTATTTAGGCAAACTCCTGCATATTCTCAAGTTTGGGGAGATTATAAATTTGTAATAGATGACACAATAAAAGAATGCGATTTTTGGGTAATATACTGCGACTATAAACTAAAAAAAGAAACAGTAAAATGTAACCCAAACAATATTATTTTTATTCCAGGAGAATGTTATAATACAAGCCCTCGATTTAATCAAAAGTTTTTAAATCAATTTGGATTAATTTTAACAGTACAAAAAGAATTAAAACATAAAAATATACAATATACTCATAATGCAAATCCTTGGTTTGTAGGAAAAAGCTATGATGAGTTATTAACAAAACAGAACCATTCCAAGACAAAATTAATATCTGTTGTAACCTCTAATAAAGCATTTACAGAAGGCCATAAAAAGCGACTAGATTTTGTAAAGAAATTGAAAGCACACTTTGGAGATAAAATGGACTTGTATGGTCGAGGAATAAATGATTTTGATGATAAATGGGATGTTTTGGCAGATTATAAATACACTGTAGCTATTGAAAATGACTGGTGCGATGATTGGGTTACCGAAAAGTATTTCGATTGCGTGTTGGCAAACACATTGCCTTTTTATTATGGTTGTCCAAATTTAGAATCTATAGTAGATGAACAATCTTTTATAAGAATAGATATAAACAATGTAGAACAATCTATAAAAATAATTGAAAGCGCTATAAATAATGGTGTTTTTGAAGAAAGGCAACAAGTATTAGAAAATCAAAAAATTAAAAGCCTTAACGAAGATCAGTTTTTTCCATGGTTAGCAAACATATTAGATAAACAAGATGTAAATGCTAAAAAAAAGGAAATAACCTTAAGGCTAAATGTAGATTTATCATTTAAAAGAAGGATAAAAAAAATCATTAGTAAGAAGTTAAAACAGAATAAATGATAAAACGAATAAAACAATTTGTAAAGCGGATATTATTTAAGAAAGAAATAGAGCGACTTAAAAAAGAAAGGCAAATTCAATACGAGCGCTGTGTACCATGGTTTAAAGCAAAAGGAGATGAAACATTACGATTAAATTATCCTTTAAATAAAGACTCTGTAGTATTTGATTTAGGAGGCTATAAAGGCGAATTTGCAGCTTCAATTTATAATAAATACCAGTCCGTAATTCATGTTTTCGAGCCTGTACCATCATTTTATAATATTATAGAAAAAGCTTTTGCTGATAATGATAAGGTAACAGCATACAAATATGGTTTAGCAGGCAAAGATGGAGACATGCAAATAAGTTCTACAGATGATAGTTCTTCGGTTTATATAACCAAAGGAGCATCACAGATAATTGCATTAAAATCTATTGTAAATTTTATTAAAACAAATGATATTGATTGTGTCGACTTAATAAAAATCAATATAGAAGGAGGAGAATACGAAGTATTAGAAGCTTTATTAGATAATAATATGATTTCTATATTTAAGAATATTCAAGTCCAATTTCATGATTTTATTATTGAAAATGCAAGAGAACGTATGGAGGCTATTCAAAAGCGCTTAACAGCTACTCATGAATTAACATATCAATACGATTTTGTTTGGGAGAATTGGAAACTAAAAAGTAAATAGTGGTAGTAATAAAACTTATTGGAGGGTTAGGGAATCAGTTATTTCAATATGCAACAGCCAAAGCATTAGCATTGCAAAACAATACTACATTATATATAGATCGTTCTGCATTTAATAATTACGATTTGCATGCCTACGGATTACATCATTTTAACATAAAACCAAAAATATATAAGGAAGCACCATCTAAGTTTGTAAGAAAAATATTGAATAAACTCAATATTAATACTTACTATCAAGAAGAGTCTTTTAGTTATAACGAAGCAGTTTTAGAGTTGAAAACTAAAAATATATTTCTAAGCGGCTATTTTCAATCAGAATTATATTTTCAAAACTATAGAAAAGAATTACTAAAAGATTTAGAAGTTACAGCTCTGTTAAAAGAACAAACAAAGAAACAATTACAAAACATAGAGCAAACAAATTCAGTATCTATACATATTAGAAGAGGTGATTATCTATTACACGAAAAGCACAACACTTCAAAAGAATTATACTATAAGTCTGCAATGAAACTTATAGAAGATAAGATAGAAAACCCTGTGTACTATATGTTTTCAGACGATATGGAATGGGTGAAAACAAACTTTAAAACCAATAAAAAAACAGTTTATATAGATTTTAATGATGCAGCAACCAATTACGAAGACTTAAAACTAATGAGTAATTGCAAACATAATATTATAGCAAATAGTAGTTTTAGTTGGTGGGGAGCATGGTTAAACATTAACAAAGATAAAATAGTAATTGCACCACAACAATGGTTTAATAGTAAAGAACAAGATTACTCTAATGTAATACCAAATTCTTGGATTAAAATATAATGAAGAACACAAAGCCTTTTATATCCGTTTTAATGCCAATTTATAATTGTGAAGATTATATACAGGAAGCTGTAGAAAGTATACTAAACCAAACCTATACTAACTATGAGTTAATTATTATAGATGATGCGTCAACAGATACTACTGTAGAAATCATTAAAACTTATAAAGATGAGCGAATTAATTTAATTGTAAAGCCAGAAAACACGGGCTATACTAATAGCTTAAACAATGGATTAAAGATAGCCAAAGGTAAATACATTGCACGTATGGATGGCGACGATATAAGTTTGCCAACTCGATTCGAGAAGCAAGTAGCAGTTTTAGAAGCAAACCCAAATATTGTTGTTTGTGGTTCTGTATTTAAAATTATAGGTTCTAATAAATTAAATACAAACCCAGAAACTCACGAAGAAATAAAAATGGCTTTATTGCAAGATTCAGCAATCGGGCATCCAACTTCTATGTTAAGAAAAAGCACATTAGAAGAAAACAATGTAGAGTACGACACCAGTATGCAACCAGCAGAAGATTACGATTTATGGGTTAGACTTTTAAAATATGGTGAGCTATATAATATACAAGAACCATTATTTTTATATAGAGTACATGAAGGGCAAGTTTCTAATGTAAAACGTGTTAAACAAAGTTATAACGGGAGTCGTTCTAGGTTTAATATATTAACTAATTTAAAATTTACATATACAGAAGAAGAACGAACTATTTATTTAAAACTCTTTACTTTTAATGAACGGCTAACATTTAATGAATTAGTAGTTTTTATGAAGTTTAAAGAAAAACTTATAGCAGCTAATTCTAATGCATTTTTTAATAAAAAAGGCTTTAAGGAATTTTTAGATAAATTAGAAGCTTACCATGTAAAGAAATATTTTATAGGCAGTAAACACTATACACCAAAAGTAATTTTACAATTACTTAAAATTTTAAGAACAACAAAACATCGATTTAAAATGATAGATGCTATTAAAATTGTTGTAAAATCAATTATATTTTTTAAAAAACAATAAGAACTAATATAATTTGCAAATAACTATAATCATACCTGTTTTTAATAGAGCACATTTAATAATGGAAACGCTCAACTCTATAAAAAAGCAAACCTATACAAATTGGGAATGCATATTAGTAGATGACGGTAGTACAGATGCAATAGAAAACCTTATAGAAGAAACATTAACAAAAGATTCAAGATTTACATTTTATAAAAGACCAAATTACATAAAAAAAGGAGCAAGCGCCTGTAGAAATTATGGCGTTTCATTATCAAAAGGAGAATATATACAATTTTTTGATAGTGATGATATTATGCATCCAGAACATCTAGAAGAGAAAATAAACACCTTTAATTCTAGCTTAGACTTTGTATTTTGTAGAACACAAAGTTTTAGAGAAGTACATAAAGAAGATGCATTTTTGCCAGCATCAACAGTTACAATTGGCGATAATATATACCAAGATTTTGTTTTAGGCTACTTACCTTTAGTTATGTTAGCACCAATGTGGCGAAAAACATTTTTAATGAAAAATGAGCCTTTATTAGATGAAAATATAACACTTAATGAAGATATGGAGTGGCATGCCAGATTGCTGTACACTAAACCAAAGTATGCTTTTGTAGACAAAGTTTTAATATTTGTACGAATGGGATTAGACTCTATATCTAATAGATACTTAAAAGATCCATCAACGTACATTGATGATTTTTTAGAAGTAAAAAGAAGAATTCTTAAATTAAGTCCAGATAACAAATTAATTAACTTTGGGTTAATGAAGCAAACTTTAAGAGAATTTAGAGCTTGCATGGCAAATAAAGATTATAAAAATTGTGACAAAATTTTAAAATTTATAAAAACACATAATAAAAGTGAGAAAATAAAATCAAAACTAAAAACGATAACTATAGCCTATAAATTGGTTAAAACTTTTGGTTTTGGAGAAACACGTTTTAAAAAATATTTTAAAATATAGAACGTAGATAAAGTACATGCGAAAAGGACAAAATATATCTAAAGAACAAATAATAAAACTCGACGACTGTCAACATCGTGTTATTATTCCTTTATATATACCTAATGAAGAAGACTATTATAAAGAAGCTTTTAAAATATTTGAAATGTGCTTACTTTCTGTTACAAAAACAGCTAAATCCCCAATAAAAGTATCTGTAGTAAGTAACGGAAGCTGCAAATCTGTAAACACAAGATTACAAGGACTTTTAAATAAAGGTTACATTAATGAGTTAATAATAGAAACAGAAAGCATTGGTAAAATAAATAGTATTTTAAAAGCACTACGAACAGCCGAAGAACGATTAATAACCATTACAGATGGAGACGTATTATTTTTAAACGACTGGGAAAAAGAAGTATTAAATATATTTAAAACCTTCCCTAAAGCAGGAATGGTGTCTCCCGTTCCGGTGTTTAGAACCCATTTAAGATTAACCAGTAATATTTGGAAACGTTATTTGTTTTCAAAAAAACTACAATTTAGACCTGTAAAAAACCAAGAAGCCATGACGCGGTTT
>NZ_JBSHNS010000023.1:0-2630 GCF_053601635.1 Pontimicrobium sp. MEBiC01747 | reverse complement strand
TTATCTAATCTTAAATGTAATCACAGGTGTATTTGCATGATTAACAATATCCTCACTCAAACTATTATTTATAAAATGTGCTAATCCTCTTCGTCCGTGAGTAGGTACACCAATTAAATCTGCATTTATTTTTTTGCTAAAATTTAAGATGCCCTGTTCTACAGTAATGTCATCATATATATTAGTTGTGAGATTGTTAAATTCTAAAGTTGATGCACCGATAAATGTTTGCATCTTATCATCTATTTGTCTCGTAGTTAAAAAATGGCTACCAGGTGTGTTTATATAAACCACGTGTAATTTTGCATTAAAAGTACTAGCAAGATTATAAGCATCTACTAATGATTCAATGTTTTCAGTATCCAAATTACTTGCAAAAACAAAATCATTAACTTTAAAATCAGTACTATTCTCTTTAATAACTAATACTGGAATATCAGAAGTGCGAACCACTTTCTCTGTATGAGAACCTACAAAAGCTTCTTTTAAACCAGAACTGCCGTGCGAACCCATAACAATTAAATCTGCATCGTGCTTGTGTGCAGAATCTATAATACCTTTAAAATTTAAGTGATTTTGAATGGCTTCTTCATAATCAACACCCTCTAAAAAACCTAATGCTTTTGTTTCATCAAAACGTTTATGAGCTAATTTCATATAAAAAATAGCCTCTGGAATATCATTTTGATGATTGTTGTGTGTTGTATGTACATCATTTGTTAATTGTGCTTCTGGTAATATGTGTTCAGGAATTTCTAACATATGTAACAGCATCAACTTTGCATTGTTCTTTTTTGCTAATTGAGTAGCAACTTGTAAAGCGTGATTTGCTGTTTCAGAAAAATCTGTAGGAACTATAATTGTCTTCATTTTTTTTGATTTTTTTTAATTATATTTTATAATGGATTTTTTTTAAAGAAAAAAACCTCCTTATGTAAAAAACCTCTAGTACGAGTTACTATTAATTAATTTCATTTTTTGGAGGCTTTTCAACTAACCAACCCTTAAGAAAAACAAAACAACACTTGTACTTGTATTTCTATACAAATTTCAGAAAGAATTATAAAGAGACCAATATTTTGACTCTCACAGAAGTTCACTATTCAGATATGTGAACTAAGTATGTATAAAATAAATTATGAATTTTTATATTTAGCTGGAGTGGTACCTACAATTTTTTTGAAAGCAGAGTAGAAAGAAGTTTTAGAACGAAATCCAACTTCAAATCCAATACCTTCAACCGATAGGTTTTTAGTACTATCACTTTTAAGTAGTTTTTTAGCTTTTTCAATTCTATAAGAATTTATGAAACGATTGAAATTAACATTCAGTTTCGAATTTAAAGAATGAGAAATTCTTTTAGGGTGAATATTAACAGCTTCTGCAACATCAATGATGGTGAGTTTATCATTAATATAACATTCAGAACTTAACATATATTCAGTAACAGTTTCAAGAATTTCACTCACTTCTTCAACCGTTAATGAGTTATTATTTGAATTGGAAGTTATGTTAAGTTGTTCTTTGTGTTGGTTTTTATAAGGGATGTTTACTTCTTCTTCTCTTGTTACATCAGGCGAGGCCCAAATAAGGGCAATAACATTCTGTTGGGCAATACCTTTGAAAGAAACCCAATAAATTAAAATTACATTTAGTATAGATACAAAGACATATAAAGCCAAATTGTCTATAAAATAACTTGATAATAATAAAAGGTGAAAAATGATGCTAATATAAATAAACCATCTTGACCATTCCAGCGTTTTACGATTTGTTGTGCTATACTGCTCTGCTACTTCTTTACCATGTGAACAAATCCATTTCAAAATTAGAAAGCAAATGTAGCACGTATAGAGTAACCCCATAACAAAATAGAAGGTCGCATAAGGTGAATCCTTCAATTGAAGCTTAGTCGTTACAGGTAAAACGAAAATTATGAAAGTAGCAAAAATTTCTATTAACCCGGGAATAAGTGTCCAATAACTACTTTTTTCATTTTTTAGAATTGATATTTTTTGAATATAAATATAGAAAAGTGGATATGCTAAAAAATGAAAGTTTACAGGAAAGAGCTCCCATTTAGGATATTGTTTAAGAACTTCTAAATCTTCCAGAATATTTGGAATAGGTTCTAAAGCAAAAAGCAATATAAATAATCCTAAAAAAAGTGTAGGCTTATTGCTTTTAGAATGCAAGAAAAGAAGCATTAAGCCAAATAATACCCCTTGAATAACTCCTAATGTATCTATTAAGCTTACAAAATTATATGAAAATTCCATTTTTTAGTTAGTACTCAGTTTTTAGGTTAAGTACTTCCAAAGATAATTTTATCAAGTCAGAGTACAAAAAAAATGTTAAACTCTGTTCTAGTACGAATGTGGAATAGCTTTCAATTATACCATCATCGGCAAAAGAATAATAGCCATCTTCGGTTAAAATAGTATGGTCTAAAACAGCAATATCAAGATATTGCCCTGCTATGACAAGTTTTTCAGTTAGATTTCTATCCGCTAGACTTGATCTTAATTGATTTGAGGGATGATTATGGCCGAGAATAATCCCGCGCGCGCGTGCTTTTAAGGCCGTTGCAAAAACAAGTTTTGGATCAACGAATGTACCTGTTGTTACGC
>NZ_JBSHNS010000022.1:0-6028 GCF_053601635.1 Pontimicrobium sp. MEBiC01747 | reverse complement strand
TACCACAGCTATTAGTTTTACAAAGTCTCCTAATAATTGCCATTTAAATAATGGTTCCATGGCTTCAAAACCTGGATATATTATAGCTATTAAAAAATGTCTAAACAAGTAGATTAGTAACATCCCTAACCCAAACAATGGCAATAGGGTTTTATAAATATAAATAACCTGTTTTTTAAAAGTCTTCCCATCGTATATTCCTGCAAATTTAGGCATTACGTATAGCGTAAATAATCCTGTTGAAAATACCATATAGTTTTTAGAGATAAACAACATTGCTGTCCAATACCCCGCTTCGGCTTCGTTTATTTTATCTGTAATTTGCGCTCTTATATCAATCTCTATATAGTTTAATAGTATTGTAGAGATTACAGACATTATGGTAAAAGTTAATAATGCTTTAGCAAACGGTGTATTCCATTTTACTCCTTTAAAATTTATATGTTGCTTTAATGTTTTTCCAAAAACAAACACAATAACTAACAATTGTAATAATGGTGTTAGTGCTATAGCTATTAAAACACCCAATAAGCTAAATTTCAACAAAGAGGCTATTAATAGAATACTAGATAGTAAATAGGAAACGAGTTCTATTTTCGCATACTTTTTATAGGCTGTTAGGCCATTTAAAACCCCTTTAAATAGAACTGTTAAAGCTATTGCTGGCACTATTAAAGCTAATATTTTTATAACAGACACGTAGTTATTCTCGCCAAAAAGGTATACAGAAATACTTTCTGAAAACACAAATAAAATAAAGGCCGAAATTATAATTCCTAATAGTAGAAATATAAATGCCATGGAGAACATTTTCTGTAATTGCGCTTTTTCGTCTTTTAACTCTGCTGTATATTTTACTATCCCATTAAAAATACCAAAGGAAGAAGCACTTGTTAACATTGCTAAAACACTTCTAATTTGTCCTACTTTAGCAATTCCTGCTGCTCCTATAGTTTCTGCTAATAAATTTTGTATAAAAAAAGAAATAACTAGCCTAATAGCTATAACTATAGAGTTAAGCGATGTTATCTTAAGTAATGTATGCTGTTTAAAATACGTAAGTAATTTTTTAAAGGCCATTAAAAATTATTAATTACGTTAACAATATTGGCAGCATCATTTAACGACAATACAGGACTAATAGGTAAACTTACGCATGTACTATGAATCTGTTCTGTTATGGGTAATTTTAAACTTTTGTATTGCTGTAAGGCTTTTTGCTTATGTGGCGGTATTGGGTAGTGTATTGATGCTTCTATGCCTTCTGATTTTAAATAGTTTATAAAGGCCATTCTATCATCTACTAAAACTACAAATTGATGAAATACATGATTTTTAGAATCATTATAAAATGGTAATGTTATTTTATCGTTTACAATGCCTTTTATATACCCTTTTGCTATGGTTTGCCTTATAGAATTATCTTTATCTAGTTGTTTTAGTTTTACATTTAAAAACAAGGCTTGTATTTCGTCTAAACGATTATTAACTCCTATTCGTTCGTTTTCATATTTAGAAACCGTTCCGTAATTACGTAGCTGTTTTATAATAGCTGCTAATGCATCATTATTTGTTGTTATGGCTCCTCCGTCTCCTAATGCGCCTAAATTTTTAGCAGGATAAAAACTAAACGCTGCACTATCTCCTAAATTTCCTGCTCGCTTTCCATTAGCATTTGTTGCTCCATGAGCTTGTGCGGCGTCTTCAATTAGTATTAAATTATGTTTATCTGCTATACTTTTAATGGCCTTCATTTCTGCTAACTGGCCGTACAAGTGTACTACTAAAATTGCTTTTGTTTTAGTAGTAACGTGCTGTTCTATTTCTAAAGGGTTTAAATTATATGTTTTAGCATTGGGTTCTACAAAAACAGGGGTTAAGCCTGCTTCTAATATTGCTAGTACAGAAGCTATAAAAGTATTGGCGGGCACAATAACCTCATCTCCTTTTTTTAATAGTCCTAATGAGATATAGCCTTTAAAGATTAATACCAACGCATCAAAACCATTACTAACGCCTACACAGTGTTTGGTTCCACAATAGTTAGCGTAATTGGTTTCGAATGTAGATACACCTTTTCCTAAAATGTAATATCCTGAGTCTAAAAATTGCTGAAACTGATTTTTAAATTCGGCTTCAAAACGCGCATTGACTTTATGTAAATCTAGAAACTTTATCATAGCAATACTCCATCTAAAAGGTTATGGTTAGCAGTATTTAAACTATAAAAATCTTGTGTTATTGTTCTAGCACCGAAGCTTTCTTTCCAATATAATAAGCCTTCGTTTATATTTTTTCCTTGGTTTTCGTTAGAAATTCCAAAATCGAAGTAGTGTTTCTCTTTAAAAACGGTATGTATTAAATGATGAAATAACATATCTAAGCTTCCTAATTCTTGTTTATTTTCGGTTGCAGAAATGTATTGTGCGTGTGCAACAGTTTTGGTTTCGAAAATAGTTGTTCCTGCTACTATAGTTCCATTATAGTAAACATTGAATTGTCTAATATTATGTGGAAATTGTTGATGTAATTTTTCTATTTCTGCTAAACTATGTACAGGTTTTCTATTAAATCGTTTTTCTAGGTTTGGTATTAAAACGGTATTCCAAAACCCTTCAAAATTTGGTTCTTCTTTTATTGTTAAACCATGCTTTTCAGCTCGTTTTAAACCGCGTTTACGAACTTTAGATAGCATTTTTGGGAAAGCATTATAATTGATAACAGATAATACATCCTTTCTATATAAATCACTTTTCAGAATAAACAATAAATACTCTAGTGCTTCACTTGGCGCTATTGTGTAAATAGATGGTAATAGTTTTATGTTACACTTCGTAATTTTTTCGGTTTCTAAAAACTGTAATACACTTTTAAAAACTTCTAAAGTATCTTTTAACTTTAAGCTTTCTTTTATTACCAATCCGCCATAGGTTAGACCTTGATGCGAATGTATTGCATCTCCTTCTCTGTTTGCAGGCAATATTGCGACTAAAGTTTCTGCTTTAAAAATTAACAGGGAATAATCTACAAAACGATCACTATGGTATTCCATAAAATCACGTTGAAATAGAAACGTAGCATTTTTGGCTTCGGAAACGAATGTGTTCCAAAGTTGCTTGTGTTCTGTTTTATATTTTTGAATGGTATAGATCAAATATTGATTAAGCCTATTAGAAGTTGAAATATAACTCTTATTCTTAAAATAACACTATTGCTTTTTAATTATTCTATTACAATACAAAAATAGACATTACAGTTTACTCAAAATATCTAAAATAACTTTCATCGGCTAAATCCATTAACGCTCTGTCTCCTTCTGTATCGCCATAAACAATAAGTTTATAATTGGTTCTGTCTGGAAACATTTTTAGAAACCGATTTACTTTCTCTTGTCCTACACAGTTTAAGGATTTAAACTTTCCTGTAATTAATCCTGAACCATCTACCTCTATTCGTGTACTAATAACGGTTTCTATATTATTTTGTTTGGCCCAGGGTGCAATCCAGTTATGTATAGAGGCACTTACTATAACTAGTTTATAGTTCGCTTTTACATACGATGCTATTTTGTTTTTTACATCTGCCCTTAACATGTTATCAATATGCTTTGAAAATGCTACACCTGCTGTATTAAAATCATCAATAGACATTCCTTTAAAGAAATAACTAAAAATAGCTTCTTTAGCGTATTGTCTTTTTAAAATTTTTAATTTAAATAATCCCCACAAAATTGAAATATAGGGTAAGCTTAAATACAAACTTGCTTTTCCTTTACTAAATGCTATAAATCTAAGAAAAGAGTCTTTTTTAGTTAGTGTTCCATCAAAATCGAAAGCAACAATAGTAGTCATTAGTTTTCTTTAGATTTATTTGATTTTAAAATATTAAAATGAGAGTTACTCCATATTACTTCGTAATTATTTCGTTTTAAAAAGTTATTCATAGCTATTACGCGTCCTCTTTTATAAATGTAACTTTCTTCTTTGTTTTCACTCATATAGTTTTCATCTGGCTCAGAAAACGAAACAATGGTCCTAAATTTTTGTTGCACAACTATTGGTAAATAAGGAATAGTTTCTTCCGCTTGTTTTATTTTAGTTTCAAACGTTTTACTATCGTATACCCAAACCCACGAAATACCCATGTAGGGTTTTGTTTTTGTTAAATAATTAAGCATTGGTATATTATCGTAAGCCAAAAGATAATCGCCAGGTTTTACATGTGGCTTTAGTGCTTGTAAAACAGCATTTGTTATATCTGCTCGCTCTTTTGTTGTGTACACATTAGCTAATGTATTATGTATAGCATATGTTTTATGTAAACGGCTGCCCGCATCAAAGTAAGCTTCTTTAGAAATTTTATAGCCTTTAACTATAAAAAACGAAATGACTAGTATTATTAAAAATGTATTAAAGTCATGTTTAGAAACGTTTAATTTTGCATCTCCATGGCTTAAACTTATTTGCATGTTTGCTCTTTGTAATGTTGCAAATGCATGCATAAAAACAGGTAATATTAACCAAATACAAACATAACCTGCATTATGTATACCGCCATCACTACCCATTGGTAATAATACAGCAATTACTAATGCTAAAAAGGCAATACTTTTAATTGCTGGTGTTATAGTTTTTGCTAGTATTAAATAGATTGCTCCCATTAGTCCTAAACAGTACAAACTGTAAACTGCATCTTTTCTAAATAAGAAGGCAATGATTCCAACACCAATAATATATGCAAGTGGTTTTAAAAAGGAAACTCGTTTTGAGTAACTACTCATTATAGCAATTACAATTGCTATGGGTATAATATTAAGGCTAAATTTTATTATTTTAATATATTCCTTAGCATAAAAGCCTAGTAATCGCATAATATTATGATTACTGTCTGCATTGCTACCTTTATTAATAATCCCAGAAACGGCGTTTTTAAAAACGTCTATATGTCCTAAACTTAGCATAACTAAATACACGATTACGAATCCTAGTATTGACCCGCCTAAAAAAGCGACTATTTGTTTTAGAATGTACTTTTTAGTCGTTGTTGTATCGAAAAAATATTGAGCAGGAAATACTAATAATAGCACAAATAGCGTGACGTTAGGCAATCTAGAAAAGACATTAACTGCTGTTAAAAGTCCTGCAATAACTAGTTCTAATAGGCTTTGCTTTCTTAAACCTTTATCTATAAAATAGACGATACATACTGCTAAAAACCCAGATAAGTGATTGTAATAAAAAGCGAGATAACCAAAATCATTAACTAACATAACCATTAGTAATCCAACGATAATGTACTCTTTTTTGATGTATCGACTTAGTAGTTTATAGGCTATTATTATTGTAGCTACTATTATTACTATGCTTAGCACTCTAAAAGATAATATACCGCCTTCTGGAAATAGCTCGTACCAAATGCCACCTACAATTCCTGTTAACCAAAATGCAAAATTATACTCTACTGTTTCTGGTGCATTAAATATTTGCTGATAGAACGTCATATACCAACCTTCGTCGCACATATCGAATCCTTGAAAGGATAACAAACTTAATAGGCATACAACAAAAAACACAGTAATACCTAGTGCATACTTATTCCAAATTGTAACAATATTTTTTAACAAGGTTGTCATTCTTTTAATAGATTAACACATAAAAACAAATAAGCCATCCTAAAACTATAAGCTGCATTTTTAAATCGCTTAGTAGAATTTTTGTTGGATTTGCGTAACTCACTCTTTGTTGAATTAATTTGTAATATCTGTAAAATCCTAAAATAACAAATATTGATGTAATATAAATATACTTACTTTCAAATTGCGCAATAATACTTGGAGATAGGGTGTATAATATATAAGCTCCCGTAATTATGATAACTATAATCATTAGTATTGTATTAATTAGTGGCAACGAATACTTTTCTATATTGCTTCTAACTTTTGTTCCTGTCTCTTTATAAATCAACACTTCATCTCTACGTTTGGCTAGTGCTAAAAAAAGGGCCAGTAAAAATACCATAATTACTATCC
>NZ_JBSHNS010000021.1:0-5289 GCF_053601635.1 Pontimicrobium sp. MEBiC01747 | reverse complement strand
CCCATACACCTATATTTGAGTTCTCTAAGGCAAATTGCCATTTTAATTTTTGAAGCTCATCATCCTCATATAGTTTATCTCTTTCAATCATTTAATTTTGTTTTGGTAAATAGCACATTTACAACATAAACCAAAATTATTTTTTAAACATTATATCATGTTTTTTTTAGATTATTTATAATGCTCAATCGATAATAGTCAAAAAAAACAGATGAAATACAGTTTAATTGACCTCTTTATGTTGGATTCTTTTTATTAGGAATGGTAATTATAAAACTAGTGCCTACATCAACAACACTTGCTAAATCTATAGTGCCGCCAAGAGATTCTAATTGGCTTTTTATAAGGTATAAACCAACGCCTTCTGAGTTTTGATTTGTATGAAAAGTTTTATATAAACCAAAAATGTCTTTTCCAAATTTATTAAGGTTAACTCCTAAACCATTATCTGTTATTTTTATAACAATATTTTCGTTGTAAGTTGTAGATTTAATTTCTATTATTGGGTCTCTTTCTGGATGTTTGTATTTTATAGCATTAGTCATTAAATTTTGAATAATACTTTCCATATAAGCAGGACTAAAAAAGACTTCTAAATCATTATCAATGTTATTTATTATAGAGGTGTTACTCTCTTTAATAACAACTTCTAATAAGTTTATAGCGCGCTTTACGTACCTATTAATATTTATTTTTTCTATATTAATTTCTTTTTTAGCCTCAACAGATACAACTTGACTTAAGTTAGAAATTGTGGTGCCTAAAGATTTGGATAGCGTTTTTAAATAGCTTATTAATTCTTCTTTATCGTCATCATTTTGGGCTTCATCATAAAAAGTTAAAAGGCTTTCAAAGTTTCCAGCGTGTTCTTTAAGGTTGTGGGTTACTATATGCGCAAAATTTTGTAGCTTTTTATTTTGCTTAGTAACTGTATCTATTGTTTTATTTATTTTTTCCTCATTAAGCACACGGGTAGTAATGTCTGTATGTGTACCTATAATACGTATAGCTTTACCATCTTTATCTTTTTCTATTATCCTTCCCTTATCAAAAATCCATTTATAACTCCCATCGTTGCATAAAACACGGTGTTGATTTTCGTATATAGGATGAATACCATTTAAATGATTTTGAAAATCTTGAAAATACTTTTGTCTATCGTCTGGATGAACTCTATTATTCCAATCTTGAGAATTGGAACCAAAAGTGTTACCATCATTGTCTGTGTAACCTAGAATTGCTTTTGATTCTTTTGAAAAAAAAACACGGTCTTGATTATCTGTATTGTCCCAACTCCAAATACCTATATTGGAATTTTCTAAAGCAAATTTCCATTTTAGTTTTTCAAATTGTTCTATACTATAATTCGTTTCAGAACTATTAATATTGTATTCATTTTCTTTTAGTCGTTCCATTATAATTTTGCACATTTACGGGAAACTAACACTCTATTAATCTAATATAAAAAGATTATAAGCAGGGCTAAATTTAGTAAAAATAGATTAAATGCACTAAAAAACAGATTAAATACTATTTTCGAGGATGGTAATTATGCATTACATCTTTTAAGTGACTTTTATCTAAGTGCATATAAATTTCTGTCGTTGTTATGCTTTCATGGCCTAACATTAGCTGTATAGCTCTTAAATCTGCACCATTTTCTAGTAAATGAGTTGCAAAAGAATGTCTAAATGTATGTGGAGAAATGACTTTTTCTAAATTTATTTTAACAGCTAATTGTTTAATTATAGTAAAAATCATAGCTCTGGTTAGCTGTTTTCCGCGTCTATTTAAAAATAAAGTATCTTTAAATTCTTCAGGAACATCCATATGTGTTCTAATTTCCTTCCTATATATAGTAATATATTTTTGTGTGGCTTCTACTATAGGAACAAAACGTTGTTTGTCTCCCTTTCCTGTTACTTTAATAAAGCCTTCATCAAAATATAAATCTGATATTTTTAAATTAGTTAATTCACTAACTCTTAGTCCGCAACTGTAAAGTAACTCTAATATGGCACGATTGCGTTCTCCTTGAGGTTTGCTTAAATCTATTGCATTAATAAGAGCGTTTATTTCTTTTACAGAAAGTGTATCGGGTAGTTTTCTCCCTATTTTAGGAGAGTCTATAGTATCTAAAGGGTTAGAATCTCTATAATCCTCGAACACCAAATAGTTAAAGAAACCTTTTAAACCAGATATTATTCTAGATTGAGTTCTTGCATTAACTGTATTTGCTATATTATAAATAAAATGTTGTATTGTGCCTTTAGAAATGGTAATTGGGGTTTCTTTTATTTCGTTTTCTTTTAAATAGGATATTAGCTTCTTTATATCGAAACTATAATTATCTATTGAATTTTGAGATAAACCTCTTTCTATTTTTAGATAGAACTTATAATCTTTAAGTGCATTGTCCCATTTCATGAAACAAATATATTGTTTAAGAGTACTCCTTCAAAATTTTGTTATACAAGTTATTTATGTAATAACTTAAATGAATTGTATAATACAATATGAATATAAAGAAGGTGTTTTTATGCTAAAATACTTTTCCAAGCTAATACCTAAATAGGTGTGGTTTTTGTGAAAAACATAACTTTAACATTTCTTTATGTACTGTTAATCAGTTAGTTATTGTTTTAAGGTTGTTTTTTTACGTTTTTTCTTGTAGAAATAGAAAAGAGAGCGTAATTTTGCGCCCTCAAAAGAACTAAAAACTTTGATCAATTATGAAAAAATTATTATTATTAGCTGCAGTAGCAGTATTTGGATTAACTAGTGTTAATGCTCAAGAGGAAACAAAAACTGGTGGATTTGCAAAAGGTGATCTTTACGCAAGTGGTACTGTTGGTTACAATAGCTTTTCTCAAGGAGATGTAGATAGCAACGAGCTTACTTTCGCTCCTTCTGTTGGTTACTTTGTAAGTGACAATATCGCTGTTGAATTAGGAGTTACTGTTGGATCTGGTGAAGATACAGCTAAAACAAAAACTAACACTTTTGGTGGTAGCTTAGGAGCTACTTACTTCTTTACTCCAGCTGACCAATTTTCTTTCACTTTAGGTGCAGGTGTTGCTTACAACTCTACTAAAGTTGAATTAGATGGTGCTACAAACGATACAAAAGTTAACGCTTTTGCAGTAGCAGTTGCTCCAGGAGTAAACTATTTTGTATCTAACTGTTTCGCTTTAAGAGCATCTATTGGTGCATTATCTTACACAAGCGCTAAAGCAGATGTTGATGGTGCAGAAGCAGCAAACAACTTTGGTTTAAACTTAGATTTATCTGATATTAACTTTGGAATTACTTACAAGTTCTAATTTTAATAAATAGTAACATAAAAAAAGCCGAAGTATTATATACTTCGGCTTTTTTGTGCTCTATATTTTTTAATTAATTAATCTTCTTGTGCTTCTTACTCATTTTCAAGATCGAAAAAGCTAAACATATTACCACCATAGCCTTTTGAATGACTGTAATTTGGTAAATGTGACAAATCGGTATGTTTAGAATGCTCAATTATTAGCCAGCCATTATCCTCTAATAAGTTATTCTCAAAAATTAAAGCTGGAATTTTAGAAAACTCTTCGACAGAAAAATCATAAGGAGGGTCTGCAAAAATAATAGTAGATTTTAAACTGGTTTTTTCTAAAAAATTGTAAACATTACTTTTAATGGTATGTATAGGCATGTCAAAACTACTAGCCGTTTCGTTTATAAACTTTATGCAACCATAATCTTGGTCTACACAAGTAATTTGTTCTGTTCCTCTAGAGGCAAACTCGTAACTTATATTACCTGTTCCTGCAAATAAATCTAAAACAGAAATCTCATCAAAGTAATAATTATTATTTAAAATATTAAATAAAGATTCCTTAGCCATATCTGTGGTTGGGCGAACGGGTAATTTTTTTGGAGCAGAAATTTTTCTACCCTTATATTTTCCTGAAATTATGCGCATTATAAGCTTTTTATAAGTGTAAAATCTGAATAACTAGTACTTGGTAACTCTGTATAGTTATAAGTGTCGTAACGGTTTCCAAAACTAACATTTCTAATGTATTTATATACTACATCATAGAGTTTATGTTCTTTACTAATGTCACCAATAAAGATTAAGTCTATTAATTCTGGATTATAATTAAGCTGTTCTATAGTAAACAGGATATAGTAAATAAAATCATCCTCAGTATTATAATTAAAAGTATTATAAAGTATTAGATCACCAGAATCTATTGCGATAATTTCAAAATGTGTTTTTGCTACATTAACATATAGTTTCGATGTTTTACTATGTTTTTCTATACTTAGTATATGCTCTATTAATACACTAGAAAAGTGTTTGTATTCAAAACTACCAAAAGTATCATATATATAATTATTTATGTTTATGTATGGTATATAAACATTAACACTATCATTAATAAGTAACTCATCAAAAGTTATAAAATCTGTTTTTAAAATTTTAGTATTTAACTTTAAGTAGTCTGCAATTGCGTTTTCGTTAAATAAAGCTTTTGGTACAAGAGTAGATAATTCATTAACATGTATAACTGTAACTTTACTAAATTTTTCATGTAAAGTTTGCTCTGTATTAAAGAGGTGTTTTAACGTGTCTAAAAGCTCAAAAGGGGTTTGTTTTTTTACTACAGCTATGTGTTTTAGAGTAGTAATGGTATTGGTTTCTGTATTTAGAATACAAAAAGAAAGTCCATTCAAACTAATTTGAATGGACAGTTCTTTATTAAGTATATCTTGTATAGAATTATTGCTTTTTAGTGTCATAAAGTTTTGGCCAGTTTCCATTGGTTTTAACTTCTTCCATAGAACCAATTCTAATCGCATCACCATTAATTTCATCTACTGAAAATGCTTTGTTTTCTTCAGCAACATAATCTTCATTTTGGTCATGTAATATATCCTTTTTAAGAACGAAAGCTTCAAAAACAGGAATTTTATCATCATCATCTTCTCCAAATTCACCTGCATTCATAGTAAACTCAAAATTTTCCTTTGCAAAAGGTACATATCTCATTTTTTTATAACGATCAGATGTTTTAAATAATGAATCTTTTACAGGAACAAAACCTAATGTATCTATAATTGTAATCTCATCAGTATATTCAATTCCTCCGTATAATTTTGTTTTTTCTTCATCTATAATAGTGGAGTCTCTTCTTTCAATTAATGTGAATTTTCCATTTTCTATAAAATGAACTAAACTATCATGATTGTTAGTGTATTTACCATTAACTTCTCTGTAAGCTAATTGAGCGTCTCTAATAT
>NZ_JBSHNS010000020.1:0-3089 GCF_053601635.1 Pontimicrobium sp. MEBiC01747 | reverse complement strand
GTAGTAATAGTATTGAGAGTATTTTTGTTGTATTCATTTTATTGCAATATTAATTCATTTTCATCTAAGTCTTCTAAATAGGTATCTAGTGTATCGTCACTTAAATTGTAATTTATAAAACTAGTTTCGTCTAATTCTGTTTCTGTAAATAGAATGGCTAGGTCTGTGGCCTGTGTTTCATCTAATACATATTTATCTATTAATTCTGTATCTATATCGGAGATAGAAAGTGCTTCTGTATTTTTCTCATTAGAGAAAATAGGTAAGCTAAAAAATAAAAGTATAACTGCTGCTATACTAGAGATATATAGAAAAGTCTTTTTATTAAATAATGGTATTATTTTTTTGTTTTGTTTTATCTCTATTTTATTAATAATAGCATCTTCTATGGTATCAAAATAATCTTCTGGTGTTTTAAATCCAGTAGTATTAACTTTTTCACTAAGTTTAGCTTTACTTAAAATTATATCTTCTAAACCATCAAAATAATGATCTGGGACCTCTATATTTTCACTGAGTTGTACTTCATTTAAAATAGAATCTTCTAAACACTCAAAATAATGATCGGGTGTTTTAAATCCAGAGTCTTTAATGTTATGTAAGTTGTTGTTTTTCATTTAATTTTTTACAAAATAATCTTGTAATTGTAAGACTGTTAATGTATTAAATAGTTTAATGTGCTGTTAAGTATTTTTCTATTTTTTTTATAGCTATGTGGTACGATGCTTTTAAAGCTCCTTCACTTGTTTCTAGTATACTAGCCATATCTTTATATTTTATGTCTTGAAAATACTTCATATTAAAAACTAGCTGTTGTTTATCTGGTAATGTTGCAATGGCTTTTTGTAATTTTAATTGAATTTCATCTCCTTCAAAATAAACATCAGCTTGCAAGTTATTTATAGCTAAATGCTGTACTTCCTCACTTGTTATCTGCAATCGTTTAGCATTTTTATTTACTAATGTAATAGATTCGTTAGTTGCAATACGATATAGCCAAGAATATAGTTTACTATCTCCCTTAAAATTATCAATGTTTTTATAGACCTTTATAAAAGTGTTTTGTAGTACATCGTCTGCATCATCATGAGACTTTACTATATTTCTTATATGCCAATATAAACGTTCCTTGTAAAGACTTATAAGCGTTCTAAATGCTTGGTCTTTACTAGTTTTTGTTTGTAGTTGTTTTACGAGTTCTTTGTCTTTAGTCACAAAAATTAATTTCTTATTAGACTACAATCGTTTATAATGGTTTAATTTTAAAACAACACTTTTTTAAACGCAAAGTTTGAATTCGATTAAGTGTTGCTATTTATCGATTAAAAACACTTTTTTTTGTTTTCTTATTTTTTTTAAATTACTTTTGAGGAACAAACATACTTATGTTGTTAGTCGTCCCCAAGTCTAACAATGAACAAAAAAGGATAAACATAATGTTTATCCTTTTTGTATTTATTATTCGAAGCTTTGCATATCTACTAGTTTTTTATAAACTCCATTTTTAGCAATGAGTTCATTATGCTTGCCTTGTTCGCATATTTCTCCTTTTTGCATAACTATAATTTCGTCTGCATTTTGAATGGTAGATAATCTATGGGCAATAACTATAGATGTTCTATTCTTCATCATATTCTCTAAAGCTATTTGTACGGCCCGTTCGCTTTCTGTATCTAAAGCAGATGTGGCTTCATCTAAAATCATTATTGGCGGATTTTTAAGTACTGCTCTTGCAATGCTTAAGCGTTGTTTTTGTCCGCCAGAAAAATTGTTACCAGCGTCACCAACATTAGTTTCGATACCTTGTGGTAAATCTTTTACAAACTCCCATGCATTTGCTATTTTTAACGCTTTTATAATATCTTCTTGTTTTGCATTTTCTTTTCCAATTAAAAGATTGTTTTTAATAGAGTCATTAAATAGAATAGAGTCTTGTGTTACTAAGCCAATTAAACTTCGTAAAGATTTTTTTGTAATATCTTTTATGTTAGTATTGTCAATACTTATGCTTCCTTCGTTAACATCGTAAAACCTTGTTAGTAAATTTGCGATAGTACTTTTTCCAGATCCAGACTGCCCAACTAAAGCTATTGTTTTTCCTTTAGGTATATTTATTGAGAATTTTTTTAATATAGGATCATTATCATATTTAAAGGTGATGTTATTAATAGATATATTTTTATTAAAGGTGTTTAAGTCTTGTGCATCTGGTAAATCGGGCATTTCGTTATTGTGATGCAGAATTTCGAAAACACGATCTGCGGCAGCCATACCATTTTTTACACGGTATGAAGCTTTACTTATAGCTTTTGCAGGTGTTAAAATACCGTAAGCTAATAACATGAATCCTATAAAGGTTGTCCCCTCTATAGCTTTATCTATTAGTACTAATTTACCTCCATACCATAATAATACTGCTATAGTGATGATTCCTAATATCTCACTAACTGGGCCAGCTAGATTATTTTTAAGCCCTATACTGTTTGATAGCTTTAAAAGCTTACTAGCCGAATTTCTAAAATTAACTCTAAAAATGTGTTCTGCATTGTAGCTTTTAACAATTTTTAGTCCGGTTAACGATTCTTCAATTATAGAAATTAATTTTCCAGATTCTTGCTGTGCTGTTAGGGATTCGCTTTTAAGTTTTTTTCCAATTAGGGAAATTATAAATCCAGCAGTAGGAATAAAAACTAGAACAAAAAGGGATAGTTTCCAATTTATATAAAACATTGTTCCTAAAGCAAAAATAATATTTAATGGTTCTCTAACAATTAACTCTAAAACTATAAATAAAGAATTTTGCATTTCTACAATATCTCCTAAAATTCTTGACATTACATCTCCTTTTTGTTTTTTAGAATGGAAACTTATAGGTAGATTAATGATGTTATCGTACAAATCATTTCGTAAATCTGTTAAAACCCCATTTTTTAGGTACATAACATGCTGGCTGGCTAGATAACCAAATAAATTTTTTAGAGCAAAAGTGAAGATTACTATAGAAATTACTATAATTAAGGCCATTTGAGCGTTATTGTCATCTAAATAGCCACTAATTTTATAGTTAAGTAAATCGTTACCATAATCTT
>NZ_JBSHNS010000019.1:0-2156 GCF_053601635.1 Pontimicrobium sp. MEBiC01747 | reverse complement strand
CTGTTTTTCTTTGTTCTAATTCTTGAAAATGTTGTTTACTAGAACTTAGTTGTTCTAAAAGTATTTTTTCTATTTCTTTTTTCTGTGCTTCTGCTTTACTTTGGTTACTAATGTATTCTTGTAAGCCTTCAAATATTTTAGTAATAATTCCTGCCCATAAATTAGAATCTACATAAGACCATGCATTAAAATGCACATGTGCTATACCTGTACAGTACACCTCTTGCTCTGTGTTGTTAGAGTAACTTTGTATACGTTCTTTTAACTTTCGCATAAAGAAACTTTTCCCAGAGCCCCATTTACCTAATAATGCTATTGCCAATGGTGGGATAAAACTTTTAGCAGAAATTACACGTGCAAAAGCGTTAACATCTTGGTCTATTTCTAGATAATCCTCTCCAGAATCTACATCGCTTACTAAACCAGCAATGGTAGTAATGTTAGGTGTTTTTTTAGGTTGTTCTGCTTTTAATTTGTTTTCTGGCGCTTGATATGTAGCGGTATCTACTTGCTTTAGTTTTTCTTGAAAGTTGGGTATAATTTTCAAATATTTCTTCAGAATATTTTTAATATCCTTAGGCAAGATTCTGGTAAAATGTTCAAATTCTATAGCGCTATCTATTAAATATCTAGCATCGAACTTATGCCAAACTATTTTTAACGTCTTACCATTTTTTTCATTTTCTTTTACAACACCTACTCCATAAATCTGTAATACTTTGGCGTTTTCTTCTTCTGTACCATAAAGTAACAGCAAAACATCTCCTATTTTTACAGTATTTACTATCCTTTCTATTGCTTTATCATCGTTTTTATTTTCCCAAAGCCCAGAGAACAGGTAATTATTAATATTCTGTTCTTTTAAATCGTTAAATTCTGCTAAATAGTAATTGCGCTGTAAAAGTTCTTTTAAAACGGGTTCTAAACGTTCTGGTTTCTTTTGTTTAGGCGGTTCTGTTCGTAATTTCTTATTTGTAGTTTGTTTCGTTACTGGCTTTGTAGGTTCTTTGTCAAAAAAACTTCCTTTTGTAGTTAAACCATCATCAATTGTACTACCAAATATGTCATTATAATTTTGTTCTCTTAACGAATTATAAAACGCAATTCCTTCCTTATTTTCAGGAAATGAGATAACAAAATTGGTGTTAAACGAAAACTTACGTAATATGTTTACAGTAATCTCATAACTTTCTTTAAAACTTAAACCGCCAGCTCCAGTACCCATTAATGGTACCCAGACACGTTTACCTTCTAATACACTTGTGCTATTCTCTAGAGCGTTTATAAGGTTGTTAGTTAAACTGTTTTTAGTGTTGTTTTGGCCTACAGTAACAACAAATAGTATTGGTTTTAGTCCTTTGTGTTCTAGTAAATGATATCCCTTACTTAAAGAAACACTACTTAGTTCTTTTATTTTAGAATAGTTATACGCATTTAATACTTGAGTATTTAATGAGCCTAAAGTTCCTTGTGTATTAACAGAAACTAAAGCCATATCGTAGTCTAATGGCGAATTACCAATTGCCATAGTAACTCCTGTATTGTTTTGGTTCATTGATTAAAGCATATTTAAGTCTTTTTAAAAATATAAAAACCTAATGACATAATTAAACAATTAGGTTTTTATATCTCTAAGCGTAAGAGTACATATTATAGAGACACAATCCAATCATCTGTATTATCTATATCTTTTGTATGTAAGCCAATGGTTTCTAAAAAATCGTTAGAAAACACCTTTGCCATTTCTGGAGACAATAAGCCATTACGAAAGTTCTTCCATTCTTTAATAGAGGCATCATCGTACATTTCATTTATTAAATTTGGAAATGTCCAATCGCTTGTTTTTCCCCAATGTATTGTAAATGGTATATTATGTTGCTTTAAAACTTCAATCATACGCTTAGAAAATTCTGTAACACTCATAATGCGTCTCGTTTTTTTCCAAAGTACACCATCTATTTCTATCATACAGGTTATAGGAAATTTTGTAAATGCTAAAGTGGCTTTAGATTGTTTTACAAATCGCATGGCGAAAATACCAGGTATTGGGCCTTCATCTACCGTTAAATCACCTAGTACTTTCATTGCTTTTGGTGCATCGGTATGATCTATACCAAAAGCACAAGCAAAAGCAGGGCCTTGGTATGGTGCATCCC
>NZ_JBSHNS010000018.1:0-333 GCF_053601635.1 Pontimicrobium sp. MEBiC01747 | reverse complement strand
GTTCCTGCATTGGCATTGGCTTCTGTGATATAGTAGGTTACGATGTATTGTGCAGGGTCTAAATCGTTGGATGGGTCTGTGTCTAATTGGTTTAGTATTTCTGGCTCTTTTTCGGTTAAATCGAAACTGGCAAAGCCATCGACATCATCGTCACAGACTTCTAATGGGGTGGGGTCTGTTATTTGTGGGGTTGGGTTGACGATAAGTTGTAGTTCTACAAAGCTTGCACAGTCTGTTGCGATAGTTGAGCTTTCTATTCGTACATAAATGGTTTGCATGTTAACCACAATGTTATTGTAAATGCCGGTGATGGCATTAATGTTGTTTTCTGCA
>NZ_JBSHNS010000017.1:0-2402 GCF_053601635.1 Pontimicrobium sp. MEBiC01747 | reverse complement strand
GATTTATGTAAAACCTAAACTAGTAGTAGGAATTGTAGTAGACCAAATGCGATACGACTACTTAACACGTTTTTATAATAAGTATGGAGATAACGGATTTAAGCGCATGATGAATGCGGGATTTAACTGTAAAAATAATCATTACAATTATGTGCCAACATATACAGGGCCTGGTCATGCATCGATTTATACAGGAACAACACCAAAGTATCATGGTATTATAGCTAACAATTGGTATGATAAAACAATAAAAAAATCTGTGTATTGTGCAGGAGATAAAACCGTACAATCCGTAGGAACACAATCTACAGCAGGACAAATGTCTCCTCGTAGAATGAAAACAACAACCTTTGCAGACGAAAATAGGTTGTTTACACAATTAAAAGGAAAAACGATAGGTATTTCTATTAAAGATAGAGGCGCTATTTTACCAGCGGGACATACTGCAAATGCCGCATATTGGTTTAATGGAAAAGATGAAGGAAACTTTATTTCAAGTACATATTACATGAATAGTTTACCAACTTGGGTAAAAAACTTTAACGCTTCAGGAAAAGCAAGTAGCTATTTAAAAGTATGGGATACGTTTTATGATATTAATACTTACACAGAGAGTGGGAGCGATTTAAACACATACGAAGGTGGTTTTAAAGGCAAAAGCACAGCAACGTTCCCTTACGATTTAGCAACATTAAAGGATAAAAATAGAGGCTTCGATATTATAAAAGCAACACCATACGGAAACAGTATTGTTGCAGATTTTGCGATTGCAGCTCTAGATGGAGAGCAATTAGGAAAAGATAATATTACAGATGTTTTAACAGTGAGTTTTTCTAGCACAGACTACGTAGGCCATAATTTTGGAGTAAACTCTAAAGAGCTTGAAGATACTTATATTAGATTAGATAAAGATTTAGAGCGTATTTTTACAGCATTAGAAGCTAAAGTAGGTAAAGGAGAATATACCGTATTTTTAACATCAGATCATGGTGCTGTGGAAGTTCCTGCGTATTTACAAAGTGTTAATATCCCAGCAGGATATTTCAATTCTAAAGGATTAAAAGAAAAACTAGACGCCTTTTTGTTTAAACAATTTGGAGCTTCTAACCTCATAGAAAATATTAGCAATGACCAAATATTTTTAGATAAAGCACTTATTCAATTATTAGATGTTAATTTAAATACTGTACAAAACGCTATAGTTAATGAGTTGATTACTTATAAAGATATAGAAAAGGTCTATTCTGCCGGAACAATGCAAACTGTAGCTTTTACAACAGGAATAGAAAAACTATTACAAAACGGCTATAATCAAAAACGATCTGGAGATGTAATAATAGTAAAAGCACCAGCAGTAATTAGTTATGGAAAAACAGGATCTACACATGGTTCTGCTTTAAATTACGATACACATGTGCCTTTGTTATTTTATGGTAAAGGCATTAAAAAAGGAAGTACAGTAACAAAAACTGAGATTACAGATATTGCACCAACATTATCTGCATTATTAGGTATTAGTTTTCCTAATGGAGCTATAGGGCAACCATTAGAATTTGTTATAAATTAGAAACGTAAATAGAGTATTTTTTTAACGTTCAATTAAGTATGCTATGAGTTACATAATGGTAGATATAGAATCCGATGGACCAATTCCTGGAGATTTTTCCATGATCTGCTTTGGTGCTGTCTTGGTAGATGAGCATTTAAATAGAACATTTTATGGGGAGTTAAAACCTATATCTGAAAATTATAATGAAGATGCTTTAGCTATTTCTGGTTTTACACGAGAAGAAACATTGCAATTTAATACCCCCAAAAAAGTAATGTTAGATTTTAAAGATTGGATTAAAGAAAACTCTAAAGGGAGACCAATTTTTATTAGCGACAATAATGGGTTCGATTGGATGTTTATTTGTTGGTACTTTCACCATTTTATAAACGAAAATCCTTTTGGGTATTCATCCAGGCGGCTATCTGACTTATTTTGTGGACTTGAAAAGGATACATTTGCTAAATGGAAACATTTACGCAAAACAGTACATACACATAATCCTGTTGATGATGCTATGGGAAATGCAGAAGTATTACTAATGATGAAAAAAGAAATGGGATTGAAAATTAGTTTAAAATAATTGGAGTTTATAATAAATAAACGACTCTCTATTCTTTTATAAAATAATTAAAGTTGTCAATAGCATAAGCCTTTAAAAAATCATCTTCGCCTATTGTATTTCCTTCAGTAGAATCATAATCCATTAGTATTTTCCAAGTATTATTTTCTTTAACAAAAAGAACATGGAATTTACCAAAATAACTTTTTTCGGTGGGTTTACCTTGGTTTACTATTAACTTATAAATACCTCTTTCGCTTGCAGTAGAATCATTGTTAATGCGTTCTAAGA
>NZ_JBSHNS010000016.1:0-780 GCF_053601635.1 Pontimicrobium sp. MEBiC01747 | reverse complement strand
GTTCTGCGTTATGTAACTTTGCTTGGGAGAAAAAAGTGATTATAAATAACTACTTTTCTTTTTAGATTTTTTTCCTATCCCAAAAGTTTCTTTAAAATATAATGGAATACTCTTTTTGCAACTAGGGCAGAGGAGTGGAGGCAAAATGTGTATGGAATGGGAATTATAGCTTGATTTCTAATAATCTTATATTTAGGTTCCTTGTCACTCTATCAATAAAGGTCGAATATGAAAAACGATTAGTTCTTTTATCTCCACGTATATGCATTGCCACTGCTTTACCTTGATTATCTTTCCATATTATACCTGAATCTCCTCCCTTAGTCAATACTCCACTATCTAAATTTTCAATTATTAAATCAAATTTCCTAGGATATCTATCCGATGTTTTATAAAAAATATCCACTACTTTTCCTCTTATTTTTTTTTCTTCCATAGGACTATAAGAATATAATGTTTTCCCTAACATTACATTTGGATTACCTTCTAAATATTTACTAAAAGTCAGTCTTTTTAATTTACTTTTTATTTTATTTTTAAAAGAATTATTTAGTTGAAATATTCCAGCATCAACTGTACCAAAATCTGAAGCTTTATTTAGCCCATTTGAATATATTGATTTGATTAACACCCCTGCATTTATCCATCTATTCGTTTCTGTATTCCTAATTCTTATTATATCATATGGGTCTGCATCATTATTTTCTCCTAAAAGAACGTGTGCAGCAGATAGTCCATATAAAACTTCATTTATATCGTAAGCAAAAGAAGTTAAAGAGC
>NZ_JBSHNS010000015.1:0-300 GCF_053601635.1 Pontimicrobium sp. MEBiC01747 | reverse complement strand
TAGGTTACGATGTATTGTGCAGGGTCTAAATCGTTGGATGGGTCTGTGTCTAATTGGTTTAGTATTTCTGGCTCTTTTTCGGTTAAATCGAAACTGGCAAAGCCATCGGCATCATCGTCACAGACTTCTAATGGGGTGGGGTCTGTTATTTGTGGGGTGGGGTTGACGATAAGTTGTAGTTCTACAAAGCTTGCACAGTCTGTTGCGATAGTTGAGCTTTCTATTCGTACATAAATGGTTTGCATGTTAACCACAATGTTATTGTAAATGCCGGTGATGGCATTAATGTTGTTTTCTGCA
>NZ_JBSHNS010000014.1:0-3105 GCF_053601635.1 Pontimicrobium sp. MEBiC01747 | reverse complement strand
ATCTGGTAAAGTTGTATTAGAATCTATTCTGTCTGCTGCAGTATTGCCCACAGAAAAGCTAACAATATTTCCATTTGTAATGAAAAACTTATAACCAGATGTGCCATTGTTTTTTGCAACAATAGTTTTATCTGATGACATCGCATTATCTCCATCTGGTTTTACCCATGCTGAAGCTGTAAAACTACCTGCTAAATCTATTCTGTCGCCAACTAAGGTATAGTTGTCTATTCCGTCGAAGCCTAAGTGTCTTGTTCTTACTTCTTCATGTGCAACACCAAAAGTAAAATATTTAGTGCCATCAAAATCGTAAGTTCCTTCTCTAGTAGCTAAACCATTAAAAGTGCTTGGGTCTAAAAATACAGTTTGTAAACCTGTTGAAAAATTAGCATCGTCTGCTACTAGCATTACATAAGCATCATTTCCTGTTAAAGGCGGAAGCCCTGCCAAATCTGTTTCGAATACAGAAACTTCTACAGTTCCAATATCGTCTCCAGCCGTTTCATTTATTTTCCATTTTCTATTCATTACATCTGTTACTGTAGTAATTGTAGCTGGTCCTAAACTTACAGTAATAGAGGTTGCTGAAGAGTTTGTGTCATTTCCATCATTTCCCCATATTAAAAACTCTCTATCTGTACTAAAGCCATTAATGTTTAAGTTGTTTGTTAATTCTGTATTACTTAGAGATACGGCAACTATAGAACTATGATTAACACTTTTTGATTGTTTTTGGTTTAATTCAGAATTATCATCACGACCAATTCCAGCTATATCATAATTGAATCCAGCATTTGCAGAAACATCCCAGATTATATTTCCATCGGAAGATAAGTAGTTTTGGCTAACTCCATTAACTCCAAGTGTAATTCCATATTTAATTGCTAAATAGGATTCTATTCTGTCTCTATCTACTCCATCGGAATTTCTAGCAGAGAATGTAATTAGTTCTACAATTCTGCCATCTAAACTCCCTTTATAACCTTCACTTCTTCCTAGCCAATAATTAGCGTTATTTACAGTTCCGAATTGTGGGACACCTACTTCTGTATTTACAACATTGTTGCTATTATAAAGTAACTCGTAAGCGCTGTTTGATGTGTTATGGCGCCCATTTATTATTCCAGCGTTATCATAATTTGAAGTGTTGTTAACTTGTGCAACACCATACCCTCTATTGTTAACAGGGGTTGTACCTGAAGGAGTAGTACCATGTGCAAAAGAGAGTACTTCGCCAGCATATCTTATAGAATAGGCTCCAAACCCTATGCCAGTACCATCTGTTGCTTGTGTGCTTGTGTCTGAGTCTGCACAGAAAATATCCATACTTGGTGTAGCAGATGTTGTATTAATATCTGGTATAAGCACTACATAAATATCGTCTGAGTAATATCCAGATGCTCCAGCCATAATGTCTCTTGTAGTATCTGAATAGGTGTAATCTACAGGCGCATTATTGTAATTGTTTTCAAAGTCTACTACAGGATTAAAGTTTACATTGTAATTTGGATTGTCTCTATAGGTTGGTTCTTGTCCAGGATTAGGTGTGGTGGCATCATTAGCATTTGCTTGATCGTACCAAGTTGTTAAGGGTTGCCCATCTGTTGTTCCTGCTCCATCGTTTGCTTTTAACCATAATTCTAAATTTGCAGTTACTCCACCTGGCGCTTCAATGACTGGTACACCACCAAAACCTTCAACTAAAAAAGTAAATGGGTTCTCGTCTGTGTCATTATTTGCTATTGTAATTATAGCTGTTCTAACACCATTTGCATTAGGATCGAAAGTAATATCAAAACTAGTACTACCTCCAGGAAGAATTGGGGTGGTGGGAGATGCAGTTAGGGTAAAATCGGTTGGATTTGTTCCTGTAATAGTTACATAAGGTGCGCCTCCAGTTAAGTCTAAATTTAAAGTACCTAGGTTGTTAATGGTAAATGTATTTGTGATAGAGCCTACTGCTACATTTAAAGCTCCAAAATCGCTATAATCTGCAATACTTGGTGTAGAATCTCCATTAGTAAAAGAGTTGCCATTTCCTGTAACTTCTATTTCGGGTTGCGGTGTACTTATTGTGGTTAATGAGATGTCATCTATAGACATATCGCTTGTGTAATTTGCACCTGTAGTTCCAGAAAACCTAATTTTAATAGTTTGCCCTATATATGCACTTAAATCTATAGTTGCAAGATTCCAAGCAGCACCATTACTAGTTTGTACTTGTCCGGTTTGTGACCATAAATTGGTTGGATATGTAGAGCCTCCATCTGTACTTAAATCTACATTTAAAGTTCCCATACTGTTTCCATACATATGGTAATAAAAAGTAAATAATGCAGAAGACATTGATGTTAAATCAAAACAAGGACTTTCTAGGTATGCATAATTATTATAGTTATAGGATGCTTCTGTATACATATAATATGCGCCATCTGAAGCATTACTTGGGCCAGTAGAAGAGGATACAGTTCCTCCTGTGTTTCTAGTCCAATCAAACCCATCAAAAGCATTTTGGGTCCATAAACCTGTGCCAGATTCAAAACTTTCTGTATATGGAAAAGTGTTTACGAAGGTTGTGCATGAGCAACTTCCAGTAACATTAAAGTATAAAGTATAACCAGCTGCGCTTGCATTAGCTCCAGAGTTTGTTAGCGCAGTAACTCCTCCTGCATTTATAGTAATGTTTGAAGCGCCATTCCAGCCATCTCCATAGGTGTCATACATTGTTACGTAGTAGTTATTACCTGTAGGCATGCAACCTAGGTCTAATGTTGTGGAATAGGCATCATTGTATAGTCCTGAGTATCCATTATCTATAGTTGTTATTAGTGTGCCCGAAGGGTCATATATTTCCACTCTATTTTCTGATGACCAATTAGGCCAAGTTATAGAAAGGTCTACAGAGGCGTTTTGAGAGTTAGAAAATTGAAATGAAAATGCTATTATAATTAATAACATTGTACGTTTTAAATTTACATTATGTAAATCTTTTTTGAGGGTAAAAGTTTTCATAAGCAGGTAGCTTTGATTGGTTTGGGACTAATTTTCTATTAACTAAATATATTTAAACAAAAGATTAAATGCAATTATTTTCGACAAACGGTA
>NZ_JBSHNS010000013.1:0-4271 GCF_053601635.1 Pontimicrobium sp. MEBiC01747 | reverse complement strand
ATTGCGATTTTAGCATATTCAATTTTGTTGTCGCTAATTGCGTTTCTAATTGCGATTTTTGAAGCTCAATATTTTTTATTTTATTCGTATAAAAGTATACTGTAATAATACCTATTAAAGAAAAGTACACCAAAAAATTTAAGTGTACTACACTCATAAAATGATTTAAAGACAGGTTAACTAGAATAGACTGTAGTGGCGATCCATTAATTAAAACAACAATTAATCCTGAGATAAAAAATATAAAATAGCCCATAAAAAAAGAGAAAAACAAATGCACTAATATAATACGTGTCCAGCTTAATTGTTTTTCGAACATTCGTTTTATAAGACGACTCATTAATATCATAAAAGCTATAACAATAAGCCAGTCTAATATTATATCGTAGGTAAATAAACCAAACCAACTTATGGTTTTATAGTATAAGCCTGTAGATTTTAAATACACCTTTCGTATTAACCCTATTAATACAGTAAACGTGTAAAAAAGGGCTATATATTTTAATAATCTAGGGTCTATTATATGTTTAAGTTTCATTATCCTCCAATAATTTCTAAAAAGTCCTTTTTATAACTCTGGCTTACTCTAAATCGTTTACCATCTTTCATTTTCACATCTATTTCACCATAATCCGACTGTATTATTTTATCCAAAAAATTTAAATTAATTACGGTAGAGCGGTGAATACGAATAAAACTAGGACTTTTTATATCTAATAATACATGACCTAAAGACTGTCTTAAAACATGCGTTTTTTCTATTGTTTGTATATCTATATAACTTCCTGAAGCTTCTATATAATTTATTTGTTCGGTTTCTACAAATGAAATGGTTTTACCCGTTTTTACAGGCAACTTATTTTTAAAATAGTCTTGTTTGTTAGGAGTATTACTCACTTGTTTTAATAAGCTGTTTAACGTGTTATTAAAATCGCTATTTTTTCCTTGTTTTCGTTGTTTAACAATCCTATTTACGCAAGACACAAAACGTTCTTTTTTAAAAGGCTTTAATAAATAGTCAAAAGCCAATACATCAAAAGCTTTTACTGCGTAATGATTAAAAGCTGTAACAAATACTACAAAAGGTGGTTTTACTGTTAATTCGTGTAAAACATCAAAACCAGAAATGTCTTTCATCTGGATATCTAAAAAAATAAGCTCTGGTTTTAGCTTACGAATCATCTCTATAGCCATCTTACCCGTTTTAGCTTCACCTAGCACATTTAATTCTACAATATCTTTAGTTAAATTTAATATACGCTGCCTTGCTAGTGGCTCATCGTCTATAATTAAACAGGTTATTTCCATATATAACTTTTGGTTAAAATTACTAAAAATAAATAAGCATCTGCTTAGTTTTATATACCATCAAACCATTATAAAAGAGATTCACATCACGTATTTAGTTATTCATAACAACATCACAGGAGGTTGCCTCATTATTAAGTTTTACGGAGCAACTAGAAAGTAACTTTGGTAAAAACATTTTTTTATATGAAAACAACTTTACTTTTTAGTTTACTATGCATAGGTTATAGTTTTACTGTAGCCTCACAATCTTTTGAAGCCACAAACATTACCGACCTTACTACAACAGCTTCGGGCTCAAGAAGCGCTAATTTTGTGGATGTTAATGGAGATGGATGGGATGATATTTTCATCTCTAACGGGCCATCAGGCGGACAAAATAATATGTTATACCTTAATAATGGAGACAACACCTTTACTACGGTTGTTAACGACGATATTGTTATGGATGGTAGTAGTTCTGACGGTACCAGTTTTGCCGATGTAGATAACGATGGTGACTTAGATGCTTTTGTTGTTACATGGGCTTCAGGAACCGCTGGAAAAAACTTCTTTTACAGAAATAACGGCAATGGTACATTTACTAATGAGCCCGACACGCCGCTTACTAACCTATATACTTTTTCTGAAATGGCAACATGGGTAGATATTAATAACGACCAATTTCTGGATCTTTATTTTACAAATAGTCTTGGAGCTGCTGCAAATCGGTATTTTGAAAATCAAACCGATGGTACTTTTAGCGCAGTTACCAACCTACCTATTACCAGTGAAGTTCTAGGTACACGCTCTGTAGACTGGATAGATTATGATAACGATGGCGATTGCGATCTTTTTTTAACCAATGAAAACAACACTAAAAACTCGTTGTTTAGAAACGATGGCCCTAATAACTTTACACAAATAATAGATTTAGCTATAGTGCAGGATATGAAGAGTTCTGGAGGTAGCTCTTGGGGAGATATAGACAATGATGGTGATTTTGATTTATTTGTTGCTAACTGGCAAAACCAAAATAACCAATTATTTATTAATAATGGAGGCACGTTTACTGAACAAACCTCATCTGTTATTGCTACAGGCGGAGGCCATTCGTTCGGTTCTTCGTTTGCAGATATAGATAATGATGGCGATTTAGATCTTTTTGTATGCAATGCCTTTTTAGCAAGCCAGACTAATAATTTTGTATATATAAACGATGGCACAGGTAATTTTACTCAAGATACATCTAGCGTTTTAGCAACACAAAACGGTTGGACTTTTGGTTGTGCTTTTGGAGATTATAATAACGATGGTTGGCTAGACTTAGTTTTGGCAAACACACTAAATGAAAATCAAAACAATAGCTTATTTAAAAACACAGGAACTGGTAATAATTGGGTTAAATTTAATTGTACAGGAACAAATTCTAACACCTCGGCTGTGGGTACTAAAATAAGACTTAAAGCAACTATAAATGGTAATACAATATGGCAAACTAGAAAAATCACTGCATCCTCAGGTTATAATAGTCAAAATAGTTATGCTGTACATTTTGGTTTAGGCAATGCTACTATTATAGATGAATTAGAGATTACTTGGCCAATAGGTACAGTAGAAACGTTTAACAACATTTCTATTAACACCATTCATACACTTATTGAAGGTACTGGGCTTAGCGTACCAGAGTTTAACAATAACACACATTTTAGTCTATTTCCTAATCCTACACAGGATATCATTAATTTAAAATTAGCACCTATGGTTAACGATAACTACACCAATATATCTCTAAAAATAGTAGATAGTAGAGGCAGACACGTTGCGCTTTATAAGCATTTAAATTTTGAGCTAAATACAACATTACCTATTAGTATAGCTAAACTAACACCAGGCTTGTATTTTTATAGTATAACTACCGCTAAAAATCGTACTCTAACTTCTGGTAAAATTATTAAGTTATAACACTAAACATTTAACTGCAAAACAGGTAAAAACACGTGTTTCTTATCCTTCTTATTTATTTACTTTTAATGCAATAAAAATAAAGTACAATAATTATGAAACATTATATTTTTGGTTACGGCTCTTTAATAGAAACAGAATCTAGATTACGAGCTGCACCAATGGCTAAAGTAGCATTTCCTGCTATTGCTCACGGATTTCAACGTGGTTGGTATGCACAAATGCCAGAAACATTAGCCAGTATTTCGCCAACTTATTTAGGTTGTTTTCCTGACAAAGCTAGACACGTTAACGGTGTTATTTACGAAGTTACCGAAGCAGAACTAAAAGCAACAGACGAAAGAGAAATGGGATACATTAGGAAAAAAGTAGAACATTGCGAAGAGTATTATCAAGTTACAGAACTAGAAGATACGGTTTGGATTTATGTTAACGATTTTCCTAATGTTGTCCCTCCACCAAGTGTTTACCCTTCAAAAACATTTCCTATAGTGCAATCGTATGTAGATATATGTATTAATGGCTGCTTAGAAATAGAAAATAGCTTCCCTAAAGCTAAGGAAGACTTTTTTACTATAGATTTTATACGCTCTACAATTGGATGGAGCGAGTTTTGGGCTAACGACCGTATTTACCCAAGACGTCCCTTTATGTATCGTAAAAATGCTTTTGCAATAGATGCTATTTTAAAAGAACATTTACCCGATTATTATAGCAAAATTTATATTGAATAATGAAGTGCTTCCTTAACATAATTGATAAAAAAATACGTAGAACTACGTATTTTTTTTGTTTGGTATTTACTGTAATTTGTTGGCCCGTAAAATTCCCCTAGCTGCTTTACGGAAAACCTCAAGGAAGCTGTTTGTTTTTTGGGGTTATTTGTAACTTAATTAAATGAAAAATACATTTTTTATTGTTACTTAATGAGCTAAAATTAAGAAAAATCGTAGATTTGAACTACTTATGAATAAACTTACTGTAATAGATTTTTTTTGCGGAGCTGGTGGCTTTTCAGA
>NZ_JBSHNS010000012.1:0-2809 GCF_053601635.1 Pontimicrobium sp. MEBiC01747 | reverse complement strand
GTTCCTGCATTGGCATTGGCTTCTGTGATATAGTAGGTTACGATGTATTGTGCAGGGTCTAAATCGTTGGATGGGTCTGTGTCTAATTGGTTTAGTATTTCTGGCTCTTTTTCGGTTAAATCGAAACTGGCAAAGCCATCGGCATCATCGTCACAGACTTCTAATGGGGTGGGATCTGTTATTTGTGGGGTTGGGTTGACGATAAGTTGTAGTTCTACAAAGCTTGCACAGTCTGTTGCGATGGTTGAGCTTTCTATTCGTACATAAATGGTTTGCATGTTAACCACAATGTTATTGTAAATGCCTGTGATGGCATTAATGTTGTTTTCTGCATCGGCCATGGTTTCATGGTAAGTGATGACTAATCCTGCTGTTACTCCACAGGCCACTTCGTTATCGGCTTGGGTTAAATCGAATTCTCCAAAACCATCGCTATCTGGGTCACAGTATTCTAATGGTGTTGGGGTGCAGGTTGCTGGGGCTTGTTGAACGACTAGGTCTAATGTTGTGGTACCATAACAGCCGGTATTAATATTTTCAACACGTGCAAAGATTTGTTGCATGTTTGCTGTTGTATTGGTGTATGGTGATATTAATGGGTTTGCGTCGTTATCTGCATCGGCTTGTGTTAAGTGATAACTTACTGTATATTCTGGGTTGTTTCCTGAGATTTCTGCATCTTTTACGGTTAAATCAAAGTCATTAAAGCCATCGATGGTATCATCATCACAAATTTCTAATGGTGTTGGATCGACTACTGTTGGGTTGATATTTATTGTAAAATCGAAATTAATATTTGAGATAAAACAGCCTGTTGTATTGTTTTCTACTCTAACGTATAGGGTTTGTGGGTTAGTAATGTTGTTATATGGGCTGGTTAATGGGTCTACATTATTGTCTGCATTGGATTGTGTTTCGTAATAATTAATAGTAAAATCGGCTGCATTTTGTGTACCTAGTACTTGTGCGTTAAATTGTGTAAGGTCTATAACGGCACTGTCTGCGGTATCACTACAAATAACAACATCGTCTACGGTATTACTTTCTGGTATAGGGTCTACAACGATATCCATATTGGCAATACCAAAGCATTCGTTATTGTTTTCTACACGAATAAAAATGGTTTGTACAAATGGTGTGGTATTGGTATAGTTATCTGGTAATTCGTTAATTTCTAATTGTGCATCATTAGCTGTGGCGTAATAGTCTACATTTAGTCCTGCGGGTAGTACGGCTAATATGGCTGCATCTGCATCTGATAGTGTAAATTCTGCAAAGCCATCGTAATCATCATCACAGGTTCTTAATCCTGCGTTTCCTATATCGGTTGCTGTAACATCTAGAACGTACTCTGAGGTACGAAAACAGCCTGTTGTTGCATTTTCTACTCTTACATAGATTGTTTGTGGGTTGACTGTATTTGTAAATGGAAAGGGGTTGACTGCATTAGTACTATTTTGTGCATCGGCTAGTGTTAAATGGTGGGTATAGTTAAATCCTGTTGTGTCTCCACTTACCATAACATTTTCATTGGCTTCATTTAAGTTATATTGTGTAAATCCATCTGGTGTGCCGTCTTCATCACATTGTACTAGTGTTGCATTTTGTACTTCTGGCAACGGGTTAACGTCTAATGTTAGTGTTGATGTTGCATAGCATTGGGTGTTGTCTACGTTTTCTATTCGTATAATTAGGTCTTGTGTGTTTGCTGTTGTATTGGTATATAATAGTGGTAATGGCGAGGCATTAGCGTCTGCATCGGCTTGGTTTAAATGGTACGTTACGGCATATTGTGCTGCGGTTTGCGTACCTAATACTAATGGGGTTTGTGTGTTTAAATCGAATGCAACGAAGCCATTGGTATCATCTCCATCTGCTGTATTGTCACATACGCCATAGGTTAATGTTGGGGTTGTTGGCGAATCGAACACATCTATAATAAAGTTGTTGGTTGCATAGCAGGCTGTGTTATCATTATTTTCTATGCGGATGAATAGTGTTTCTGCTTGGTAAGCGGTTTGGTTGGTGTAAGGGCTTACTAGGGCATTAGCGTTATTATCTGCATCGGCTAATGAAGAGTGATAGGTTACTGTAAATCCTGCTGATGGTTGTGTGCCTAATACTGTTGGGGTTAAGGCTGTTAAATCGAAGGCCCATAGTCCATCATTATTGTCATCACAGATTAATTGATCTGCTACGGCATTGGCAGTTGGGGTATCAAATACATCTATGTCGAATGTTGTTGTTGCAAAGCATAGTGGATTGTCATTGTTTTCTACTCTTATTACTATTGTTTCTGCTTGGTAAGCGGTTTGATTGGTATATGGACTTGTTAAGGCATTGGTATCATTATCGGCATCGGCTTGATTGGAGTGATAGCTTACTGTATAGTCTGTTGCGGCTTGCGTACCTAATGCTGTGGCATCTAGTGTTACAAAATCGAAGGCCCACAGTCCATCGTTATTGTCATCACAGATTAATTGATTGGTTACTACATTTGCCGTTGGTTCATCGAAAACGTCTATAACAAAGCTTGTGGTTTCATAGCAGGCTGTATTGTTATTATTTTCTATTCTTACTACTATTGTTTCTGCGGTGTAGGCTACTTGATTGGTGTATGGACTTGTTAAGGCATTGGCATCATTATCGGCATCGGCTTGATTGGCATGAAATGTAATGGTGACGTCTCCTGCTGTTTGACTGCCTAATACCGTAGCTTCTATGGCTGATAAATCAAAAGCCCACAGACCATCATTGTTGTCATCACAGATTAATTGATCTGGAACTGCATTGGCTGTTGGGACTTCAT
>NZ_JBSHNS010000011.1:0-577 GCF_053601635.1 Pontimicrobium sp. MEBiC01747 | reverse complement strand
CAAAAGAAACAACTCCTGTTGCGTTTACAACTTGAGAGTTTCCTTGATTGTCTGATACGGTAAGTGATGTTGCTGTTCCTAAATCTGTAATATCTGTTTCTACAAAAAACTGTGGTCCATTTATACAGTCTGAAACAACTGCGTAAGTTGCTGTAGGGTTTGTACATGTCGAGCATACTACTGTAACATCTAATGGATCAAATCCATTGGTATCGCAACTTACAGACCCATCCGAAGTTATTGCTAAAGTAATACTGTCTCCTGTAGATTGATAAGTAATACCTGATACATCACCACCATTTCCATAAGGTGTTCCTGCATTTAAATCCGTTCCTGTTGCTACATCTGTAATGACTAATTCATCCCAGTTGTTTTCTACCGTTCCTGAATTGATTGTTATTGTTAATCCTGATCCATCTGTACTTGTAAATGTAAAGACATTAGAGTCATTAGCTGTGTAACAGTAATTTAAGGTTTGTGCTCCTACGGCACAGTCTACAGAAAAATCTGTTTGTACTGTTGTTGTAAAGTTTAAAGGACCTACCCAGTCGCTATATGTACCTCCGCCACAATCTGA
>NZ_JBSHNS010000010.1:0-2817 GCF_053601635.1 Pontimicrobium sp. MEBiC01747 | reverse complement strand
TTGGTGACCATGCATTAAAATATGCATCTTGTCTTGTGTTTGTAGGACCGTTATCTGCATATCCTTCTCTTAATAAGTTACCATTAGCAATCTCGTTTCCATAAACACCATTAAAGAAAGCAGATAATTTAAAATCTTTGTATTCCACACTAGTCCCAAAACCATAATTGAAATCTGGGTTAGGGTCTCCAATAATTGTTAAGTCGTTATTGTTGATTATACCATCTCCATTTTGATCTACTAAATATACATCTCCTAATTGTGCTGGTGAACCATTAAAACTAGGTGCGTTAGCAACATCATCGGCGTTAGATACAATACCATTAGTAGCATAACCATAAAATAATCCTGGTGCTTGCCCTTCTATAAAAATATTAGCGGGTACTTTAAAGTAATTTCCTCCTGATATTTGGTTTCCTAAATAAGCACTGTATGTCTCATTTCCAAATTGTGCTGGATCAAATGGTATGTTACTTATTTCATTTCTATTGAAGGCTATATTACCATAAACATTCCATTTAAAGTTTTCTTTGCTAATAACATCTGCGCTAAGTGCAATTTCTACACCTTTGTTTATTAAATCTCCTTGATTTACTTGAGCTACTGAAAACCCAACAGAACCTGGTAAATCTCTTCTTAATAATAAATCTGAGATTTCTTTATAATAAACATCTACCGATCCTACAATTCTATCATTAAACAAGCCATAGTCTAAACCAACATTGTATTGACTTGTCGTTTCCCATTTTAAACTAGGATTTTTTAAGTTTGCTGGACTTATTGTAGCAACTTGTCCATTAGAACCATCTGAGTATGGAGACTCTGAAATTGGAAATCTAGAAAGTGTTTGATAGGCGTTTATAGCTTGATTACCTGTTAATCCCCAACCTAAACGTAATTTTGCTTCTGAAATAGTCTCAGAGTTTCGTAAAAATTTCTCTTTATTAATTTTCCAAGCAAAAGCAAAAGCAGGAAAATATGCCCACCTATTACCTTTAACAAATTTAGAACTTCCATCTGCTCTAAATGTAGCTGTAAACAAATACCTATTTGCTAAAGTATAATTTAAACGTCCTAAATACGACAATAATGATTCTGGCTCCGTATGGTAAAATACAGGTTGTTGATTTTGACCACTAGTAATACCATTAGCGCCTAAATCTTGTAAAGGAAAATCTGTTGCAGAGGCGGTTGTAAATTCTGATTTTTTAGCATCAATAATAAAACCAACTGTTCCATCTATTTTATGTTTTCTATTAAACTTGTGTTTAAACATTAAGGTATTATCTACATTATATCTAAATCTATTAAATTTACTCAATCCTGCTTCTCCGTTAGATAATCTCCCTCTTCTTAAAGCCGTTCCAAACCATACTTGACGTTTTTTTATTCTATAATCTGTACCTATAGCTAATCTATAAGTAAATGTTTTATTCATTTTATAATCTAACTTTAATGCTCCAAGTAACCTTGTTTCGTTAGAAAGGTCTTCAAAATCATTAATCCAAGCTTTAGGCCCATCTAAACCTATATCAAACACATCTGTTTCTCCATCAAAATTTTGAATATCTCCAGAAATTGGAACGCCTAAAACTATTTGACGAACTAAACTATTATTTGTTCCTCCTAAGTTAGAGGTTCCTTTAGATGCTGAATTCTCTGTAAAAGCCACAGCAAATTTTGTTGATAGCTTTAGCTTACTTGTTAAGTTATTAGTTAAATTGGCTGTAAAATCTGTTGTTTTAGCTGAAGCGTTTGGTATTACTCCTTCGTTTTTAATAAAACCGGCTGCAAAATAATATTTCATTTTACTACCTCCACCTGAAGCAGATAGCCTATGGTTTTGTATTATAGATTCTCTGTAAGTATCATCACCCCAATCTATGCCTTCTAAACGCGTAATGGTTGCTGCGTTATCAATCATAAATTGTTCATCTGTATCAAAATTTGCAACACTTCCATCTGGATATGTATAATACGTAGGGTTAACTCCTTGACTGACTCTAACATCATTTTGATAATTTACATAATCTTTAAACCCTAACATATCGATATCTCTAACGACTTGACCAATGGTTGTTGTCGTACTGAAATTAAATTTAGTATCTCCCAATTCACCATTTTTTGTTGTAATGATAATTACACCATTGGCTCCTCGAGATCCATAAATAGCTGTAGCTGAAGCATCTTTTAACACTTCGATGCTTTGAATATCTCTAGGATTTAGACCTGTAATACCATTTTGAGGTGCACTGTAACTGTTTCCAGCGCCTCCTAATGGGTCTAATGTATCTTCGTTTGCGGAGTCAACAATAATACCATCTATAACATAAAGCGGCTCTGTATTACCTGTTAAACTATTTAAACCTCTAATTTTTATTGTAGATGATGAGCCTGGAGCTGTATTTTGCTGTATTAATACACCTGCTGCTTGCCCTTGCAAAAGGCTTTCTATATTTTGAGATTGGTTGACTAAATCTTCTTTAGGTTTAACGGTTGTTACCGAACCTGTAAGATCTCCTTTATCCACTTGACCATATCCTATTATTACAACTTCATCAAGTTTTTCTTGCGACTCCTCTAAAACAATGTCAAGTTTTTTTTGGTTTGTAATTTCAATCTCTTTAGCTATATAACCTACATAACTTATAACTAAAGTTGCAGGTGTTTTATCCATTTCGATGGTAAATTGCCCATCAAAATCTGTGACTTCGCCTTTATCTGTACCTTTTACTATAATAGATGTTCCCGGAAGCGGAAACCCAGTATTGTCTTTTATTGTTCCTGTGATTATTTGTTGTGCAATTATAAATGTTG
>NZ_JBSHNS010000009.1:0-2024 GCF_053601635.1 Pontimicrobium sp. MEBiC01747 | reverse complement strand
GTAACAGAAAGTGTTTTAGAATCATTTCCACATGTAGAGCTTGTACTAGTTAAAGTAACATTGAATGTACCAGATTCTGTATATGTATATGTTGGGTTTAAATTAGTAGATGTTCCAATAGCATCTCCAAAATCCCAAGTGTAATTATCTGAGTTTAAAGAGGTGTTAGTAAAGGTCACTTCTCCATTATTGGAAGCATTAACCTCATAGGAAAAATCGGCTACAGGATTAGGTCTAACAATTACGTTTACAGCTTTTCTGGTACTCTTTATATTAGCAATGTCCCAATTATAAAAGAAATAATAAAAAGAACTGCCTGCACTACTGTCTTTTATAGAGATACCACTGTTTGTATAGGGATAGGAAACACCAGTACCTGTTCTGTATAGAGATAACCCACTTGATAACTCTACAGCAGTTAATCTTAAATCTGTAGCGACAGGTATTAAGAAATCTAATTCTATGGTTTGTACTCCAGGAGTTTCAATTAAAATAACTCTAGAGTCTAACATGTTTCCATTACTGTCTTGTAGTTGTACTTCCATTTCTCCTGCTTGACTAGGGTTAATAGTTACTTTTTGCAAGAGTACAGATTCTGTAGCATCAAAAACTAAGTATCTGCTACCAGATCTTTGTGCTCCATTATTCTGACTGTCTAAAATTCCTACTGATGGTTTTGTGATTTCATCTTCTACATAGTATGTTGTATTGTTTTGTAATGAAGGTGTATTATATGTTGGTCCTGTATAAATAGGAGTCGTAGCATCTATAGAACTGTACCAATTTAAAACCCCTGAACCTGTAGCTGTTAATGTTGCAGATTGAGAGTTACAAATAGTCTCGTCGCTTGTAACGGGTTCTGGTGTAGTAGCTACTAATGTTACATTTTGTATTGTTTTGGTATTGTTAGTAACAGTAATGTTAATAGTTTGAGGTGTATAACCATTAGCTTCGTATGTAACATTGTAAGTTCCAGCTTCTATTAACCTATAGTAGTCACCTAATGTTCTACTAGAGTTAACCCAAGAATTATTAAAGTCGTGTCCAGTTATAGATATTTTTGCTGCAATTGGATTTCCAGAAGCATCGCTAACAGTGCCTTGAAACCCATAATTTGCTTGTTTAATGTAATCTAAAAAAGCTTGTTTATTAAACTCCCATAAATTGGGTAATTGAGCACCATTAATAAATTTAACATTAGAAAGTTCTATAGTTACTTCTTTTGCATGTCTATAATATGTCATGTAATCCTGTCTTCCTCCATATACAGTATACCACGATGCTCCATGGGTAACGCCTGGGCTAGGGTATGTTCCTTGGTCTTCATCTACCGTCATATAATTAGTATCCCCAAGCGCATCACTAGCATTTTGGGCATGAGTTGCATACTCAACCGAAATATATTCATAATAATTATGATCTGCATGTTGCGTGAATGTATTATCTCCAGGATAGTTAACTAGCTCTGTACCTCCATGAAAATTAGCAGAGAGAACAAAATCTTTAGAAGCTTCAAAATTCATAAAAGCAGTCGTTTCTAATTCATATACTCCTCCAGTACTATTAACATGCAATCTACTAGTATTACCTGCACCTTCATTTATTCTACCAATGTTTTCATGATCGGGATAGTTTCTATTTAAATCTTGTCCGTTAGCATTAGATCGTGTAGGGCTATTTATAGTTATGCTTCCTGTATTTCCATAAGTTCCATCTGGATTAGCAGAAGGATTAATATATATTTCTGTAGCATTAACTAAATTGGTAACTTCTGTATTTGTACCATAATTATTTAAAAGATAATCTATTAACCTAATCATTAAAGGGAAACCTGCAATTTCATTTCCATGCATAGAAGAAGTGTAAAAAAACTCTGGTTCTGCTTCTTCCATTGTTACATTATCAGAAATTTTAAGCACTAATAGGGCTCTACCATTTTTAGTTGTACCTATATTTTCTAAAGAACAAATAGAAGGGAATGTATTGGCATAGTATGTCATTTTATTTACATATTCTGTATATGT
>NZ_JBSHNS010000008.1:0-736 GCF_053601635.1 Pontimicrobium sp. MEBiC01747 | reverse complement strand
CATTTAAACATAATCCTGATGATGCTAATAAAGGCGTACTTCCTCCATTCACATCTGTTAATTGTGACTCGTTTAATTCTACAATGCTACTTCTTTTAAAGTCTAATCCGTTTAATTTTTGTGTTTTCATAATTTGTGTTTATTAATAATTAATTTCTAAAATATTTAATATAATAAGTCGTTTATTAGTCCTTTAAAAAACGACTTATTTTGCTTAAAAAAACCAACCATTTATATAGCTACAAACAAGCTTTCCTTTTGTATATACTGACATGTTTTTTTATGACTTGTAATGATTTACAACTAAATATATAATATGAATAAGAAAAATAATCATTAAAAAAAGGTAGCCATAGTTTTCTTTAACCAAAGCTTTATCTTTAAAAATACGATACAATGTATACACTATATATAGAGTATATACAGATATTAAAACTTTATCTGAGCTTTTCATTTATGATTTAATTTGTTTAAACAAAAAAAGCACTTATACCTTAATTAAGTTTTAAGTGCTTTCATAGGTCTTTAATTTTGGTCTTTAGTTATGTTATAACTAAGCGCTATACTTGCAACTAATATACCTACACATTTTACTGAAGATGCTACAGCAATAACACAAAGAGGAGATGTTCCTCCATCTACGTCTAATAATTCTACTTCGTTTAGTTCTACTACACTATTTTTAGTAAAATCTAATCTGTTTGCTTTTTGTGTTTTCATAATACTATATTTTATA
>NZ_JBSHNS010000007.1:0-493 GCF_053601635.1 Pontimicrobium sp. MEBiC01747 | reverse complement strand
GCTTTAGCTCGTTCTTCAATAATTAAAGTGTTTCCTTCCATTTTCTCTGCAAAGTTTTTTTCAAAGTCTTTTCCCCATGCTTCCATTTTCTTCCCAAACTTTTCTCCAAACTCTTTTCCAAATTTCTCACCCCATGCTTCCATTTTCTTTTCAAAATCACCATTAAATTTTTGGCTAAATTTTTCTCCAAACGCTTTTCCCCATGCTTCCATTTCTTTTTCATAGGCTTTAAAGTCTACTTTACTAAACTCCTTGGCCCAAGCTTTCATTTTTTCTTTGTATTCTTTACCATACTTTTTCTCGTAAGTTTTACTCCATTGCTCTAAGTATTTTTCTCCTTCATCTTTATACTTATCGTAATCAAAGTTAACATTAGATATTCCTTCTGGTAATTCTGGCAATTCTGGTAATTTAGGCATATTTGCTTGTAATAATTCTTCTTGAATTACTGCTACATTCTCTAATGCTTTTAAATTTTCAAGTGCTTTTAAGC
>NZ_JBSHNS010000006.1:0-1122 GCF_053601635.1 Pontimicrobium sp. MEBiC01747 | reverse complement strand
TTTGTTTCTTTAGTATTCAATACTCTATTTATTAAAGTGGTTCCATGTTTTTATTATCCCTTCACCAACTGAGAACTTTGGATTATAACCTAAAAGCTTTTTTGCTTTAGATATATCTGCTAAAGAATCTCTAACATCTCCTACTCTATTAGGCCCAAATTCGGCAGAAATATTCTTTTTAGCTGTTTTATTAATAGTATTCCACAAATAATTAACACTTATTCGCTCATTACAAGCTATATTAAACACTTGATTTTTTGCCTCTTTAGAAGCGAAAAAACTTTTTATATTTGCTTGCACTGCATTTTCAACATAAGTAAAATCTCGTGTTTGTTCTCCATCTCCATTTATTACAGCTCCTTTATTTGTTTTAATTGCCTCCATAAACAATGGTATAACTGCTGCATAGGCACCGTTAGGGCTTTGTTTAGGTCCAAACACATTAAAATAGCGTAGTCCTATAGTGTCTGTTTCATATGTTTTACCAAAAACGTCTGCGTATAGTTCATTTACATATTTTGTTACTGCGTAAGGTGATAATGGTTTTCCTATTTGATCTTCAACTTTAGGAAGCTTTTTACTATCTCCATACGTAGAACTCGATGCAGCATAGACCATTCGTTTTACCGTTTTACTATCTTTTAATGCAATCATCATATTTAAAAACCCTGAAATATTAACCGCATTGGTCGTTGCAGGGTCATTTATAGATCGTGGAACAGAACCTAACGCTGCTTGATGCGTTACATAATCCATACCTTTCATAGCATCTATACAAGTTTCTAAATCTCTTATATCTCCTTCTATTAACTCAAAATTAGAATACAATAAATACGGCTCTATATTTTCCTTATATCCATTTGAAAAGTTATCTAACACTCTAACTTTTTTTGCTCCATATTGCAGTAAATATTCTACAATATTAGAACCAATAAAACCAGCTCCTCCTGTAACTAAAAAACTAGAGTTAGAGATATCTTCTTCATGATACTTATTCATTGCTATATTTTTTATAATTATCCTATTTTAAATATTGATTTTAAACGTGATAAGAATGTATGTTTTACTTTATCATTTTCATGATATCCGTTACCATAAGCTCCATAGCCATAACCATAACCG
>NZ_JBSHNS010000005.1:0-2690 GCF_053601635.1 Pontimicrobium sp. MEBiC01747 | reverse complement strand
TTAAAAGTCTAACGATTTTATTGTCGGACCCTAAACGTTCCATTAAAGCATCTTTATACTTTTCCCAATCTGTTATTGGCTCTTTTGCAATCCCACTTTCCATAGCTGCTTTTGCTACTGCTGGTGGTACTTCTGCAATTAAACGTGGATCGAATGGTTTTGGAATAATATAATCTCTTCCAAATGTTAACCTTGTTTCTCCATATGCAATGTTTACTTGTTCTGGAACTGGTTCTTTTGCTAGACTTGCTAAGGCTTTTACTGCTGCCATTTTCATAGCTTCGTTAATTCCTGTTGCTCTAACATCTAATGCACCTCTAAAAATAAAAGGAAACCCTAAAACATTGTTTACTTGGTTAGGGTGGTCGCTTCTACCTGTAGCCATAATAATATCTTTACGGGTTGTTATTGCAACATCGTAATTAATTTCAGGGTCTGGGTTAGCCATTGCAAAAACGATAGGATTATTTGCCATAGTTTTTAACATATTTGTTGTAACTATATCTGCTTTAGATAATCCTATAAACACATCTGCATCTTGCATGGCTTCTTCTAATGTGTCTATTCTTCTATGCGATGCAAACTCTGTCTTTTGTGAGGTTAAATTCTCTCTATCGTCTCTAATAACTCCACGACTATCTAGCATAACTACATTTTCGCGTTTTGCTCCACATGCTAAATATAACCTTGTACAAGAAATTGCTGCTGCTCCTGCACCACTTACAACAATTTTAACATCCTCAATTTTCTTTTCTGCAATTTCTAATGCATTAATTAATGCTGCTGCAGATATAATTGCTGTTCCATGTTGGTCATCGTGCATTACAGGAATATTTAACTCTTCCTTTAAACGCGTCTCTATTTCAAATGCTTCTGGAGCTTTTATATCTTCAAGATTTATCCCTCCAAAGGTTGGAGCAATCATTTTAACGGTTTGTATAAACTCTTCTATATTCTCCGTATCTACTTCTATATCGAAAACATCTATATCTGCAAATATTTTAAATAATAGTCCTTTACCTTCCATTACTGGTTTAGAGGCTTCTGGCCCAATGTTTCCTAATCCTAAGACAGCTGTACCGTTAGATATTACAGCTACTAAGTTTCCTTTTGCTGTATACTTATAGGCATTATTAATGTCCTTTTCTATTTCTAAACAAGGTTCTGCAACTCCTGGCGAATAGGCTAAAGCTAAATCTCTTTGCGTGGCGTACTTTTTGGTAGGTACTACCTTTATTTTTCCTGGTGTTGGCTTAGCATGATATACTAAAGCTTCTCTTCTCTTGCTCTGTTTACTCATATATGGTATGATTTTACTCTGACTTACAAATGTAGGCTTTTAATAGAAAAGATTTTAGTAAAAAGAATCATAGACTGATATAATTTTATCCTTTTTAAAATTCTAGATTTTTTTACCAAAAAAACATTTAATGTTTTATAAACTTCTATAGAATTTATGTTAAAAGACTCAAAACAAATCTATTAACTAATAATTTGCACTTAAAATAAGTTATAGCATTTTATTAAACACCGTTAGTATCATTGTTATTAGTATGAATAGTTTTCCATATTTATGGAAACGCTCTTTAAAACTAGAGTCATCATCTTTAATAAATACAGGTTCTAACAATGCAACTATTAAAGCTAGTATAGCACCAAATATTGGAGATATAAAGAATTCCCACTCTATGTAGATTAATAGACAATGCATCTAGTCTTTTAAAAAATTAATATTACGTTTTAATCCAGAAAATTTAGTTCGCTTTACTGCCGATTTTTGAAATACTTTTTTAAATACATCTTCGGTAATTTCTTCCCAATCTTTTTTGGTCATCTCTAGCAGTTCTGGGTGCGGATTAAACAAGGGTTCGTTATGGGCTTTAGAGAACCTATTCCATGGACAGACGTCTTGACAGACATCGCAGCCAAACATCCAATCATCAAACTGTCCTTTCATAGAGTTTGGCAATTGGTCTTTAAGTTCTATAGTAAAATACGAAATACATTTGCTCCCATCTACCACATACGGTTCTACAATGGCTTGTGTTGGGCAAGCATCTATACATTTGGTACATGTACCACAATGGTCTGTTGTAATGGTGTCGTATTCTAATTCTAAATCTATAATTAACTCTGCTATAAAATAAAAGGATCCTACTTGTTGCGTTAATAGGTTACTATGTTTGCCTACCCATCCTAATCCAGATTTTGCTGCCCAAGCTTTATCTAATACTGGTGCAGAATCTACAAAAGCGCGTCCGCTGACTGCTCCTATTTCATCTTGTATAAAATGAGTTAAATCTTTTAGTTTACTTTTTATAATATGGTGGTAATCGTTACCATAAGCATATTTAGAAATTTTAAAGGTATTTTCTGTTTGGGTTTCTTGCGGATAGTAGTTTAATAATAATGATATTACACTTTTAGAGTCTTCTACTAGTTTTGTTGGGTCTAATCGCTTATCGAAATGGTTTTCCATATAGCGCATTTCTCCATGCATATTATTGTTTAACCATTGCTCTAATCGTGGTGCTTCTTTTTCTAAAAACTCAGCTTTGCTAATACCACAGGATAAAAACCCCAAACGCTTGGCTTCAGTTTTTATAAGGTTGGTATGTTTTGCTTTTGGCTTCATTTTTAATGGCCTTTATAGCTTCTTCTATTTTAGGTTTTATTTATTAGAGTGTAGG
>NZ_JBSHNS010000004.1:0-1114 GCF_053601635.1 Pontimicrobium sp. MEBiC01747 | reverse complement strand
GGAGATGATTATGCAGAAGAGGTTTTTAAACGAAATAGTTTTAATATTAATAATTCAGGAAATAACAATATATATATAGCTATTAGAGTAAACCAGACACTAAACTCTACTAATTATAGAACACAATGGCGTTTTGATAATATAAAAGTTTCTAGTAATTAAACTGTAATAAAAACTTTAGGTAATACAAACCATTGTTATTAATTAACTAGATAACGTTAAAGCAAAGCTTATAAGTATCAATTATATACTTGTAAGCTTTGATAAAAGAAAAGTGATATTTTGGTGATTGATTACTCGTTTTAATAATGAATAAGTGATTTTTTAATGATTAATTATTAAAACCAGATTTTAATCTTTAGCTAATATTGTATTAGCTAAAAACATCAAAAAAATATAATAGACTTTACTTTTTTTTGCTCAGTTTTTTATTGCAAGTATACTCTTTTAAAGAATCTAAATGTTTGTTGCGCCATTGCGAAATAAACACAATAATACTTTTAGTGTTTTAAGCGTGTAACGTGTGGAGTTAATATAATAAATACATGTAAGTAAAATATTAAAAAACGAAATATGTTTAAGACATAATTATATGTCATTAAACCATTAATCTACCTTATTTAATATAAACACAAAACAAAAAATATGAAAACAATTATAAATTTAAGAGCGAGTGTTGCATTACTCTTATTAGCACTATTTGCTGGAATTGAAATTAGCTCTGCTCAAGTAGAAGAATCTGATTGGTCTTTTTCTAAAACTCAAAAAATTAATGACAAGGCAGAAAATTTAATTAATGCCGCATTACCTACGGATTATTCTGTTTGGCAAATTTCTATAGCAAATTTTAAAAGTAAATTGCAAGAGATTAATGGGCCACAAGAAATAAAAATTCCTTCACCAGAAGGTAAATTTGAAACCTATATTATAATACCATCTAAAGTTGTAGCAAATGAAGTTGCATATTTATACACCATAAAAACATTTAGAGGGTATAAAAAAGGAGAGCCAAGTACTTTAATAGCTTGCGATGTTAGTGATGCTGGTTTTCGAGCCTCTATCTTTACAGCCAATAATTCTTATTTTATAGAGCCACTTTATAAACATTCATCAG
>NZ_JBSHNS010000003.1:0-1484 GCF_053601635.1 Pontimicrobium sp. MEBiC01747 | reverse complement strand
ATCTATAGGGGTAAAAAACTCTTCTAACTCATTAAAATTTAAAAGTATACTAATTGCATTAAAAACATCATTTTTATTTTCAATAGACATATTTTTAATCCCTAATTTCTGTTGGAATACAGATTTTATTTCAGATTTTTTGAATTTGAAAGAATGCTTCATTTAGATTTAGTCAGTTAAAATTTTTTTGGATGCGTGCAAATATATAAAAACTAACACTAATTTGACTACTAGTGAAGTAAATAAAGTTTCTATTTTACCATTTAGGTTTGTTTAGTCTATAGGAATACTCGGTTAAATGCTAAAATCCTTCGAAAACACCAAGTCCAAAAAGTGCAAAATCATATTTTACGGGATCTGTATTATCTAGAGCTCTCAATGCAGCATCTAGTTCTAAAAGTGCTTTTCCATCGTTTTGCTTTCGCTTTAATAACCCTAGTTTTCGAGCTACATTACCTGAATGCACATCTAGCGGACAGGATAATGAGGCAGGGGATATAGTATTCCATATTCCAAAATCTACACCAGCATTGTCTTTACGAACCATCCAACGCAAAAACATATTAATACGTTTTGCTGCAGAATTTTTTAAGGGGTCACTAATGTGTTTTTGTGTACGTTGTAAATGTTCTATTTCAAAGAAATAGTACTTAAAATGATGAATGGCTTGTTGTAGTGAGTCTTTTTCTGCATGTTTAGCAAATATGGCTTCTAACCCGCCATAGGTTTTATAAATATGTTGCAATCCTTTTATAAAGGTTATAAAATCTGTACCATTAAAAGTACGGTGTACAAATGTGGTTAGTTTTTCTAAGTCAGAATCTGTATGGTTTATAACAAAATCGTATGGCGATTGCTCTAATAAATGCATCATTTTATTTGCATTGTTAATAATACTTTTACGATTTCCCCATGCGATAGTTGCACTTAAAAAGCCAGCAATTTCAATATCTTCTTTTGTATTAAATTTATAGGGTATTTGTACTGGATCGCTATCAATAAAATTTAAATTGTTGTATTGTTCAACTTTAGAGTCTAGAAAATCTTTAAGTTCTGCTTTAGTCATTTAATAAATTTTTTGAATAGAACCCTTCTTTTAATGTCTCGCCGCGTAATTGAGGAATAGTATTGAAGTAGGTGCTAAAATAATCTAGTTGTTCTTCTTTTAATGCGGGAAGCGGAATATTTCCTGTCCCCCAGAAAAAATCTATTTCTGTAGGTGCGTTTAATTTTAAATTTCCTACTGTAACAGTTTCATACTTACTGCTATATTTTGTGTTTTTATAAGGAAAGAAAGTATAGCTAAACCTGAACGTACTAGATTCTGTATGGTAGGTTGTATTGGTTAAATTACTATTGTTTATGGGATAAAGTAAAGGAACACAAATTAAAACTAATGCCCCAGTTTGTATTAAATACATGAGTTTATGCGATTTTAATATTTGTGCACTAGTAATTAATAATAACACCATTAAAAAAGGAAA
>NZ_JBSHNS010000002.1:0-975 GCF_053601635.1 Pontimicrobium sp. MEBiC01747 | reverse complement strand
ATAATATACCACTAGCTAAAATAAAGGTAATAATGTAACCACCTATTGCACCGCCAAAATGGGCATCGTGTCCTATATTATCATTTTTATGTTTCATAGCATAAATGGTGTATAGTAAATAACCAACTCCTAATAAATAGGCCTTTATACCTAAATCTAAACTACCTATGTGTTGTGGTAAAAAAATAAAATACCGTTTTAGTTCTGGTCCCAGTAAAATAGCAGAATACAACACTCCAGTAACAGCCCCGCTAGCACCAAGAGCACTATACATGTAATTATCTTTATTAAAATATAAGGATAGTAAACTTCCAGCAAATAGACTTCCAAAATAAACTGCTATAAAACCTGCAGAGCCAATAGTATTTACAACTTGATCTGCAAAAAAGTATAATCCAATCATATTCATGATTAAATGGTTAGGGTCTGCATGTAAAAAACCAGAAGTAAACAATCTGTATTTTTCGCCTCTATTAATGGCGCCTACATTAAATTTATATTGTTCTCTAAAATAAAAATCATTAAATCCTTTTATAGAAATAAAAACATTTGCAGCTATAATAACAATTGTTATTAAATTTAAGTTCCCCATAAAGTGTTACTCTTTTTAGAAGTATTTTTTAAATTATAAATATATAAAATTACAAAACACATCATCTTAGTTATCACAAGACTCTTTATTGTTTTATACCGCCAAAATATAGCATATATTTGTCATTGCAAATTTAAAACGTATAAATGCAACTTTTAGCTTACATTATTCTTTATCCATTTTTATGGTTAATATCCATACTTCCATTTCGTTTACTATATGTGTTTTCAGATGGTTTATTTGTACTTATTTACTATATTATTGGGTACAGAAAAAAAGTAGTGATCGCTAATTTAAAATTAGTTTTTCCTGAAAAATCTTCGGAAGAAATAAACCGTATTACAAAAAAATTCTATCATCATCTTTGTGATATGGTTGTAGAG
>NZ_JBSHNS010000001.1:0-673 GCF_053601635.1 Pontimicrobium sp. MEBiC01747 | reverse complement strand
ACGAAGTCCTTTACACATAGCACCAGTTCCGCCAAAATAATCTTTCCAACGTAAATTGATGTCTTTTTCTTTGTATTCGCCGTTTTTTAAACCTAAATACCAAGCTAAATTAAAATGTTCTGGAACGCCTCCAATATTAATTTGTTTCATATCTATAACTCGAGAAAGCGAGTGCCTTTTTTTACTATTTTCTTAATAAATGAAAAAATACTTACTCTACTAATTTATTTAAAGTATAAAGAATTAAATCTTCAACCACAGCTTTAGGATTATCGCTAAACTCACCAGTGGCTCTGTTAGCAATAATAGCATTCATAGATAGTGCTTTATGTCCTAAAAGTGAAGATAAGCCGTAAATACCTGCAGTTTCCATTTCTAGATTTGTTATTGGTCGACCTTCATAGCTAAAACTTGCTAATTTATCATTTAAACTGTTATCTTGTATTGGAAGCCTTAAAATACGACCTTGAGGGCCATAAAATCCTACATTGGTAGCTGTAAACCCTTTACGTGTTTTATTAGAGTCTAGCTTGTTTAATAAAGTATCATTACATTTTACAACATAGGGACTGGATTTATCCGAGAACCAATTGGTATACTCCATTAAAGCATTAGAAATAGCTTTGTATTGTACATGTTCGCTATTATAAAAATGCAATAAACTATCAAAACC